>CAYODK010000012.1:0-55654 GCA_964402695.1 uncultured Verrucomicrobiota bacterium | reverse complement strand
TCACGAAGTTCGAATAGGAAATGGACACATTCACGTCGCGCAGTTCGTCAGCAACCAACTGCACGTTGACCAGGCTCAACGTTGTCGTTCGCTGTCCCAGAGCCCACGCGACATCAGCCGCCGCCAAGCCATCGGACCACTGGTTGTTGGCGCGAAGCCATATGGCGCGGCGTTCGTAGTAGGCGGCTTCCTCTGCCGGATCCCACGGCGTGGAACCGGAAGACCGGTCAAGGGCTCGCAGGACACCTTGTGCCGCCTCCTCGGCCAGCTTGACGACCTCTACGGGCAGGCCAGTCACGTTGAACACGACCGGCTCCGGCCGGCCAGGCGGGCGCACGTGGAAAAGGATCGTCACGGGCGCATTGGTGATGGGCGCCTCCTCGATCAAGCCCTCGACCAGGATCGTGCCGGTCTTGAGCGTCAGCGGGTCGGCCGAGTCCATGGACTTCTCCGATACGACGGAGGCCATCTCCTGACGTTCGACAACGAAGATGTCGGACTCGTGCAGCAGCCGCTCAATCAGTACGGCGTGGAACGAGTCCTCCAGTTCTCCGGTGACGGAGGTACGATAGGACGACTTCATCTTCGGGACCGACAAGAGCAGTGCCCGATCCGTAGGCACGCGGAGCTTGTTGATCTGCCTTGAAAGTGCCTCGCCAAGGCCCTCGATCCACTCAGCCTCGCGTGGCGCAGGCCATGGTGAACTCGAACTATCCACAATGATCCCCGGTCCGACGGCGACGATCTTGCAGCGGGCCGCCGCGCTCTTGTCCGGCCGGGTTTCCCTCCGGATCAGGACCAGGGCGTTGGCGCCGAGGAGGCGGCCGATGCGAACCGCGCCGTCGTCCGTCATTCCGGCACTCGCGAGTTCCTGTTCGCGGAGCACGCGGTCGATGTCGCTCCGCTCCAGCATGACGACGCCCGGACGGACCGAGAGATCGGCCGTAAGGAGGTCGGCGAACGCGCGGAACTCCTCCGCCGCCACGATCGCAACCCGCACGGGTGCCGCGGGGTCGGCCGCGGGACAGGCTCCGGCACCCGCGAGCCCGAGGGCCGCGGCGGCGAGGGCGCGCAGGAGTCGCGGGATGCGCATGTTGTCGATCCCTGGCCGGAACCTACTTCACCAACTTCGGGATCACGCGCTCGGCGAGGACGGCGGCGGCCTCCTGGAGGGCCGTCTTGCCGGCGACCTGCTCGGCTAGATCGACGGCGTAGGCGGTCTGGCGGTCCGCGGAGACGACCTTCCCGGTGGCCTTTTCGACCGCCTTGATCTCCACGCGGGCCTTCACGGAGACGAGGCTCCCGCGCCGCAGGGAGAATTCGCTGAAGGCCTCGCCGTCGACGAGGAACTCGTGATCCACCGTCGGCTCGACCACCTTGAAGCCGCCCTCGTTGAGGATGAGCGAGAACTCGGTCTGAACCGCGGGGTCGATCGTCGCCTGCCCGACGTGGCGCTCGGCCACCTTCACCGCCACCGTCGGCCGACGGCGGTCGCCCAGGGCCGCCTTGATGGCCGCCACCCGGTCCTTGCGCTCAACCGGCTTGGCAACGAGCTGATCCGACTTCTGCTTGATCGTTGCCGAGATCTTGGCAGCCAGTGCCTCCACCATCTTCGCGATGTCCCCCGAAGCGGGCCCCTTCTCTGACTCGCCAAGCACGCGGCTTGTCTCGGTACCGATGATCTTCGCCACCACGTAGAGGCTCTGGTCGACCTCGACGATGGATCCGGTGATGAGAATGCGCGCGCCGGTCATCTGGCCGACCTTCACGGCCTGGTCGGGCGACACCAGCCCGGAGATGTTTAGTTCCTGCTCCTGCAGGATCTTCTCGATCTCCGTGCGCTCAACAAGCACCAGGTCCGGGTTGACGACCAGCGAGGCGAAAAGAACATCGCTGACCTTCTCGCCGTAGCCCTTCACGGACGCGCCCCGCTCCTGGAACGGGAAGATGGCGGCGGGACAGACCGTCGCCGGGGCTGCGGGAGGATCCGCCGCGATCGCAGCGACAGCAATGAGGCTCAGTCCGACAAGCAGTCCTGTGCGGTTCATGGACGTGTCTCCCTGGCTTGGGCGGCTTCGCGGCTCCATTGTTGCATCAAGCCGAGAAGAAGATAGGACGAAACGGGCCCGGCTTCCCAGTCCTTTACGAGAGGAAAAGCGCAGATGACGAGCCGTCCGCCCGGAGCGCCGAACCGCACGTCGAGCCATGGCCAGGCGCTCCTGTCGTCGGAGACCTCGAAGACCGGCGCGCCGCGAAGCGCCGAGGCCTTCAACCCGAGCAGTCCGGGGCGCGCGATCCAGAAGCCCGCATCGAGCCGCTTGTCGATCTCACGGACAGCCTGCTCGCGGGCCAAGCGCACATCGTGCGGCGCGGGAACCCCCTCCGCGCCCAGTCCCGGGACGGCGAGCGTCCCGGCGGACGGCGCCAGCAGAAGCACGCGGGCGCCGCGGGCCAGCGCCCGGGCAAGGGCATCCGGGAGGCCTCGCGCGGCCGACAGGTCGAGTCCCTCGCCAATCACGACGACGCCGGGCGCATCATTCTCCATCGCATCCAGCGAGCGGATCGCCCGGAAGGGAATGCCCGCATCCCGGAGCACGGGGATGGTGGCGCCCGGCGGATCCCAGACCGCGATACGGAGGGCCTTGAGGGTCTCCGTCTGGTCGGCGAAGGGGCATGGCCCGAACAGTTCGATGGCGGCGTCTACCGCCCGCCCCGCCCCTGCGCCGGCGTCCACCGCCACCCGCACGCGCGCCGGAAGTGAAACCCCGGGCTGCATCGAGGGGATCTCCATTGACACCGCGGCCTCCCGCACGCCGGGCGCGACGGCGACCTCGCGGCGTTGCGCCACACGACCCTCCACATCGAGCGACACGCCGACGCGCGCGGGCAGCGGGATGCCCTCCGGAATGCGAACACGGAACGTCCACGGGCGGCCGGCGTACACGGCCGCGCCTCCGTCGAGGACGATGGCGGGCGCGGGATCGGCCGCCGGCGTCGAGATGCACACTCCCCCAATGAACAGACCGATCGCGCCGCAATGGCGGAAACGGGGGGATGCATGAAGCCGCCTACGAGCGAATCCCATCATACATGCGCCTCCCTCTACACTTACTACGACCCTCATTCGCCTCACGTCCTCGGGCTCCTGAAACCGTGACGTGGTTCCATCGCAATCCCGCCGCTCCTCTACGCATGGATATCAGTTCCATTTGCGGGTCGTGGCACCCGGCTGGTACTTCGCACGCAACGCCTCGAATGATGCGGCCTCGCCGAGGGCCTTCAATGCGGGCTCCAACTCCTGCAGCAGGCGCGGCACCATGGCCGACGGATCGCCCCCCTTCACCGCCGCATCGAGTCCGCGGATGCACGCATCGCGGGCTTCGGCGTTCGCGTTCTGGTGCCGGAGGTGGACCGCGAGCCGGTGGAGGACATCCTCCCGTCGCCAGTTCGGGCGCAAGCCAGGATGCTGATCAAGGATGACCGCCATGCGCCGATAGCACTGGATCAGGCCCTGGCAGTCCCTGTCCGTGGCCGACTTCAGCCGGGCAAGGTTGGCCAGGGCATCAAAAGCCGCCGGGCTCTCGACCTCACCCCTCGCTTCCAGCAGTTTGACCGCCCGGCCGTGCCATTCCGCGGAAGCGGTCCACTCGTCATTGATCTCGAGATAGTAGGCAATCCGCTCCATGGTCTCCACGAGGGTGGCATCGCGAGGCCCGTGAACGGCCTCCTGGATCCGGAGGATCCTCTTCTGCCGGTCGGCGGACTCGCCGTAGTTCCCCCGAATCGCGGCGTACTCGCACCACGCCGTTTCGCCGACGATGCGATCGATGTGGTTCTCGGGAAGGCGGCGGTCGAAGACTGCCGCGGCCTCCTTCATGAGCGGGAGGGCGACCTCGTCGAGTCGATCCGGCCTGCCGATGAGCACGGCATACGCCTTCGCATACCGCAGAAGCGCCACGTCGGGATCGTCCGCCGCCCGCCCCTTGAGTGATCCGGTCTCGATCCGGTCAAACAACTCGGGGGCGGGTGCGTCGTCCCTGTTCGCCTTCCTGCCGATCGCTTGCAGCTTCCGGAGGTGCACGTCCATCTCGGCACGCCATGCAGGCGGCGGCTCTGCACGACCTCCGAATGGGGCGAGAAGCAGAAGGGCGGCCAGAACACCGAATGTCTGAACGAAGCCGTTCACAGTGCAAACTCCTCCTCGGCGCGCTGGGGAATGCCCCCGATGTTCAGGAAGACCCTGTCTGCCAAAGGCGGCCGTTTGCGGATGAACTCCCCGATCGCCCATGCGTCGAGATCCACGGCAGGAGGGAATGCCCCGTCGCGGAACTCCACGTAGTACTCGAACTTGCACGTGCGAAGGTCGTCTGCGGGTGAGGAGTAGCCCCGCGGCTTCTTGATCCTGCCCAGCATCTCCTTCCACAAAGCGTCCGATGCCTCCAGCGCGGCGAGGATCGAGACCGGCACGTTGCCCTGGAGGCTCTCCGCATACGCGACCGTGAGCCGTCCCAACGCCGGAGTCCTCGCGAGCAGATCGCGAATCTGGGACTTGTACCGGACCTCCTTGTCTTCCGCACCGGACCACGTCCAACTCGCCACGGCGGCCGCCAGACGCAGCGATGCCTCGGGGGCGTTGGTCTCCGCGGGATCGAAGGCCTCGAGCGCGTGCAGTCCCTCGACATCGACAAGCAGCCCGTTGCGGCGACCGAACGCGAACGCCGCATGGGCTGCGGGATCGAGGCACGCGGCCTTGAGGTGCCGAATGACCCTGGCATCGAAGGCGCCGGCCGCCCCGTCCGCATAGATCCTCGCCGCCGATACGCAGGCCTGACGCGAAGCGACCGGGTCCGCAAGCCGGGCGCGGAAAAGACGCAGGAACTCGGCGTCTTCCGTCTTGAACGCACCCAGCATCGCGTCGGCCGTGGACGGCGGCAGGGGGTACGGGAAGCAGTACTGCAGCAGGCGCGCCGGCACCCGAAGCCGTGCGGCGTCGAGCGCGCCGCTGCCGTCGGCCCGCAGCCCGGCGACCCGGCTGTAGAGCCCCGCAAGGACATTCACGAAGGGGATCGGCGCGGGGGTGAGCGGGCGAAGACCCTTCGCGGGATCGGGAGATCGCACGGCGATGGAAAGCCGGAGGAAATCGGCCAGCCATGCGGCATCCTTCACGTTGTCAGGATGAGCATCCAACCACCGACGGACCAGGACCAGAGCCCGGTCGGGGATTTGCCCGAGCAAGGCGCGCTCGTAGGGCGCGACATGGATGCCGGACGCGCGGATCACGCCCTCGACCATCGCATCCCGATCCGGCCCCCGGAATCCAAGTTCGGAGGCCGGATCCGCAGACACGGGAAGGCGTACCAGTCCGCCCGCTCGTGCGACCAGCAAGTCCGGTGACCTCATGGGCATGAGTCCGCGCGCGAATCGAACCTCGTCTTCGCCGACCACGCGGACGCCGCAGACGCCAAGGATCACATCGCCCGGGCGGAGTCCTGCCCGGGAGGCGGGGGAGTTGTCGAGGACCGATGCCACCTGCACACCAACCGCCGCGGTTTCGATGAGCCGTTCCCGCATCCATGGCACGGCGCTGAAGCTGTCCTCCAATTCCGCCGGCGACGGGGCGGGCGAACTCGGCACCGGAGTCTCCCGTGCAACCGGTGCCGGCTGGCGAATCGGCTGCCCATTCTCCGACATCCCGCCCTTGACCGGGGCGAACCACGGCTCGGCCAGGGAGGGATTGCGGAGCAGGCAGGTTGCCAAGGCCCATGCGTCGCGATGGATGCCAACGGGAGGATCCTCGGTCCATTCCCGGAAGCAGTCGATGCGGCCCTTGGCGCGATGCAGCAACGTGCGCCAGAATGCGTCCCGCCGGGCGAGGTCGTCGGCCCAGTCCGCCGGGATGCCGGGGATGACCATCGCCGTCCGGGTGAACGCATCGCGGGTGGTTCCGCCGAGCAGTGTTCGCAGCATCCACGGGCACTCGTCATTCACGGCGCGCAGGTCCGCGACCATCTGGCCGCGCAGGTATCCCGCATTACCCACCCGCAGACCGGCGGTCACGCGGGCAGCCCGCATGAGCGTTCGTTCCGGATGATCCGCCGTCGGCGTCCATTGCTGGAAGTGGTTCAGGGAATCCGGATGGTGCTCGGGACAGATGCTCTCGCTGGCGTGCGGGAGTTGGGCGTGCCGACCCGGAGCGAGGCAGGCGGCGCGAAGCTCATCGAGTTGCCGGTCGATCATGCCGGCCGCCGGCCGGTCCAGATATCGGGAGGCTGCCTGCGCGGCGGTCGCGGGGTTCTCGATCGACGCCCGCATCGCGACTGCAAAGGACGGATCCGCCGTCCGGAGGCTTCCCGTCCAGCAGTCGACCGGAGGCGCCGCCGGAAGGGGAAACGGATAGTACAGGACGAGGAATCGCGGTGTGACCCCCAGCGCATCCGGGTCCGTCGCATCCCGCCCCGATTTCCGGTCCGCGGCGATGCGTACATAGAGGGAGGCCAGGGATCGTACGAAGGGAATCGGGGCATCCGGAGGCGGCTTCGTGGCGGCATCGAAATCGCCCAACCGAACGGCGAGGTAGAGCCTGAGGAATTCAGCAAACCACACGGCGCCGGACAGCGCGCCCGGCTTCTGGCGACGCCACTCGTCCATCATCAGCAAGGCCCGTTCCGGCATCTGGGCCAGGACCGCCCGCTCCTTGGGCGAGAATTCGAGAGCCGCCTCCTTTAGCATCGAATCGACCCTGACCGCGGGATCCGAACCCAGGTATCCGAGCGCGCCATCTCCCCGCACCGTCACACTTAGCGTTTGGAGTTCGCCCTGGCGGTTCACCAGCATGGAGACCGTCTTCCCCTGCCCCGGCATGGTCAGAACACGGATGGGCTCCGACAGTCCAATGTTGATGGAACGCGCGTCGATGTGGATGACGTACCGGACCTCGGAAGCCCCGGCGACCCGGTACCCGTTGACCCCCAGGATCAGGTCCCCGCCGCGCAATCCGGCCGCGTGGGCCGCACCGGCCGGATCGACCTCTTCGACGTGGACGCCGAGCCGGGTCTCCTTCTTCAACTCCTCCTCGGATTGCGTCCCCGTTCCGATCAGGCTTCGCAGGTCCGCAGCGCGGACGCTGGTTGCATGCGGCACGAGGCCGCCCGCCAGCAGAAGCAGGACGGCCGTCGAAACTCGTGGCGAGCTGCGGGTGCGACCGGACGATCGCATCATGGTCCCCGTTCCTTTCCGACCCCGCTGTGTGCAGGAGCCATCCTCCCCGTGGTCACCGACTCGATCATCTCGGATGCCCGGGCGCCGTCCCGACCGCCCCGGGCGGCGATCTCGCGGAGGATCGACATCGCCTCCTCCAGCGACTCGCCCAGTCCGATCATATATGCGGCGCGGTGGAGGTCGCGCGACGGCTCGCCGCGGCACCGGTCGAGTGCGGTCACCGCCGCCTTGAGGCGCGCATAGTCCGCCCGAGTGGGCGCCCGGTCTCGGGGGAGAATGTCCTGCAGCGAATTGGCCCACCAGTGGCGCAGACTGTTCGTCTCGGGGGCCAACCGGCGCTCTCGCAGCAGTTCGGCAAGCGCTGAGGATGCGTCGACGGGATTGCGCGCGATCGCCAAGCTCACCATGCGCTGCTGGAATCCGACCGGGAACACCCCGTGCGTGGTCGCCGTCTCAAGCCCAAGGCGATAGACCTCGTCGCCGGCATTCATGTCGCGGTAGATCGTGTCGAGGACGAAGCGCCAACCGGCAGCGTTCCTTCGTCCCTCCGCGGTCGATTCGCGGGCCTCCAGTCCTCGATAGGTGGCCTCGGCCTCCCTCAGACTGAGGAGCTTCTCTCGGCGCTTCACGGGCGACTGCGCCACGGCGTAGAGGAGGTCATGGCAGTCGATCTGGGTCGCGAGGGGTTCCCGAGTCAGGCGGCGGACGCCGGCGGGTGCGTCTCCGGTAGCCTTGTACCAGTCGAGAACCCGTTTCAAGGCCAAGAGCGCCTGGCCTCGCGTTCGGAGGGTCTGAGTATCGGTTTCGAAGAACGCGCGGGCCATCGTGTCCCGTTCCGCCTTGGACCGGGCCGGCTCGGTCCGGTGCAGCGCCTGCAGAATCCCCCGCACGTCCTCCATCGAGGTCCCCGGGGCACATCCGGCGCGCCGCCAATCCGCTCGGATTGCCGCAAGACGGACATCGTACGCCCCCGCACCGGGCGCGACCGCCGTCGAAGGCGCGCCCGCGGGTGAGGCCGTGGCGTGCTCCATACCGGACTTCCAGCCGGCGACCGCGGTGGCCAGTTCCATTCGCGCCCCGATCTCGCGCGGGCGGTAGATCCAACGACAGCCTTCAGGAACATCCGGCGGATCGCCTGGCGCCAGGAAGGCGAGCACCATCGACGAATGGATGCCGATCGACAGCGACGGCGAGCGCGCGGCGAGGGATTCGAACTGCGAGAAATCGGCGTCCGCCCCGGCGATCTGCCCCAGTGCAAGCCTCGCCCGGCCACGGTAAGCCAGTGCGGAAAGCACGATCCGCCGCCGCTCCGGATCCGCTGCCGCCTCGCCCGAATCCACCGATGACGCGGTCGCCGGGGCCGTGGGAGGGCGGTCCGCCAGAACGTCGAGGTCCGCTCCCTTCCCAAGGATGGTGACCGCCGGAGCCGCTCGCTCCCTGTCATGTCCCGTGCTGACGGAGAGCGACAGGACTTCCAGAGCCTTGCCGGAGAGCCTCGCCATCTCTTGCCAGCCCGGCTCGCCTCCCCTGGCCGCCATCGCGTGGGCGCAGGCTAGACGGAGGTACATTCGCGCACGCGGGAGGGCGGCTGGCATTGCATCGGCACGCGCCTCATCGGTTCCGGCAGGCGAGACCCCCTCGGCGATGAAGTTGCCCCAGACCAGTTCGAGCAACGGGTCGTCAGGCAGTACATCTTCGAGGATCTTCCTCGCGCGACTCCGGATGAGCGGTGCCAGCCGGTTGGACGGCTCGCCTGCAATTGGCCAGCCGGCCTGAATCGAGACTTTGAGCCAAATCCACGCGCACATCGCGGTGTTTGTCGGGTCGAGAATCTCCAGGGCCGGCCGATCGAACGCGAAACCGATTCGCGAAGCTTCGATGATCGGCCTCCAGCCCGGCGGCGGAACCGCGGGGGAGTCCGAACCCGGCGAGTTCAGCAGGTCGGTCAACGACGTCCGAAGTCCGTCAAGGGATCCATCCGCAGGCACCTCCACGCTTGCTGCACCGAGGATCGAGGCACGGTTCAGCCCCAGGAGGTTCAAGCGAATCACCGCACGGCCCTTCTCCACTCCCACCGTGGACACGAGCACCGCATCGGGACAGAGCGAGCGGCCGTACCGAGCCGTCGTGGCGGCATCCATCACGCCACTGAGCTTCAAGTCCTGTTCCATCAGGGCAAGCGCGGCGTCTTCCATGTCGATCAACCGCCGACCGCTCTCCAACACGGCCGCTCCGCAGGCTGCGGCAATCGCCGTTTCCGTGGGTTTCATCTGTGCTGCGGCCATGCCGTCCACCCGGGCGGACGACGGTGCGATCCGCAGGGGTTGAAGAACCGCGATTCGATCAATCGATTCGCCCGGGATGCCGGCCGTGGGCGGCGGTGTGGACGTCGACAGCAGAATTGGATCCCGGACGCAGACCCAGGCCAGCCATGACGATGGCGCCGGGTGGTCCGGCGATGCTGTTGCCGCGTCGACGAGATGACCGAGCGCCCGCCATGGATCGGAGGCGCAGATCGACTGGAGCCCGCGGGCCAGCGTTGCGGCGGATTCAGGAGTCATCCCGTCGTGGCCCTGCGCATCCGCATGGCGAGTCGGGATTGCGGCTCCCAGCCGATCGGAGATCGATCGGCCCAGTCGCGCGACCAGCGAGTCCATGTCGGATCCCCCGCCCGTCTGATCCGACATCACGGCCAGCGTCTCCGCGGTCTCGCTGTCGAAGAGGCGCGCGTGGGCGCAGACCGACCCGGGCGCCGCGCCGGGGCTTACGGTGCCGCGGATGAAGTAGCGGACGCCGGCCACGCGGGAGAGACGGAGGACGTCGGCCGAGGTCAGCCCGCCGGCCGCCATGCGCTGTTCCTCGATCACGCGCCGGATCGCACTGCGGTCGAGCACGCCGGGATGCAGACGGGCGAGGTCCGCGGTCAGCAGTTCCGTCAGCACAGCCGCCGCCGGTGCCTGCTGCGGAAACGCCGGATCGGGCTGAAAGTCCAGGACGCTCACCCCGACCGGACCCGCCGGATGTGCGTCCAAGGCGAATACCACCAAGGGAAGCAACGACACCATCGCGCGCCAACTCATCCGGATTGCGCGATCGCGGCGCCGCCTGTGAATGATGCACCCCCGCATCGGCGTGACCTTGGCCTGCACTGTGCCGGGGAATCGGGATCCGAGCAAGCCATTCCGGCCCGCTGCTTCCATGGGAGGGAACAAGAGTAGGGGACACAGAAATCGTGCGAGCGGGAGGGGACCGATCGGGAGGGGACAGAGAACTCTAGCCCGGGTGGGTGAACCGGGATGTGGGGCTATGGGGACGGGCCATGGGGACGGAGACGTTGAGCACGGGAACTCCGCATCGCGATGACAACGCGAGGTTCGCGGATGATCGGGGACGGCTATTGGAACGCGCAGTGCCGGGAATCGACCGTCAGGAGCCGATGCATTTCAAGGCCCATGAGCCAGCCTAGAGCGGTCGGGCAACCGCCGGGCGAACGACGGTCCGAGCAGTATCGGGTTAGACCGCGCGTTCGCTTCAAACACGCATAACGCGCAACCGACGCCAGCAGCAGACGGCATCGGGTCCGGCGGAGGCAGACTGCGAGCGAGCCAGGCGGTGGCGGGCGACTTCCTTCTCCGTGCGCACTCGCCGCATCGTCTCCCTGACGAACAACTCCGAGCCGATCACCAGGCCGTCCACCCAGTGCCGCACCCGCCGGCGGGCCGACAAAGTGAACGCCTCTGCCGGCGCCTCGGTCTCTGCCGGCGGGACCGCCGCCGCGGCCCCCAGCGCCTTGGCCCGGTCCTCCGCCGCCAACCTCGCGAATTCGCGAGCCAGGGCCGTCCGCACCTCCGTGAGGCTCAACCCGTTGAGATGCTCCGGGAGCGCCGGGAGAAGCACGTCCCGCACAACCTCTTCGAAGGGATGTCGCCCTGTCTGCGTCCATGCGCCGTAGGAGCAGAAGCGGTAGTCGGCCGGGTCGGCCGCCATCTTCGCCCGGACCGGGTTGCGCTCGATGTACGCCCAGCACGCCCACAGCGCCGGCCCCGTGTCCAGAACCGTGTTCTTGAACCGCCCGGCCCAGATCGTCCCCTTCCGCCGGACCGGCCGGCTCCGGTTGAACCACGCCGTAAACAGGTGTTGCAGATGGCGCATGCACCAGCTCACGTCCCTCAGTCGCTCCCGCCACTGCGCTGAGAGCCGGCTGCCCGGCAGAAGGCGACGTCTGCCCCGATGGAAGGCCTCGAACCGTCGGATGGCCTCCTCCTCCGAGGGCATGGCCGCCGGAGCGCACAGCACAATGTGCCAGTGGTTGGACATGACCTGATAGGCGACGATCCGGACACAGTAGAAGTCGGCCACCCGCATGAGGATGCGGATGAACTGCTCCTTCTCGGCCGGTCCGAACGGACGGTCCTCGGCAGATCCGACAGCGTGGTTGTAGCAATGATGCCACGTGTCCCTCCAGTCAGGCTTGAGTCTCGCATGTCGCATCGCTCCCGCTCCTTCCTCCGCGGGAACCCTCCCGCCATCCATGGGAAGAAACTGGAGACGAGAAATTCCGGAAGGAACTGAAACTGCTTCTCTGTCCCCCTTGTCCAGCCTCCCCCGCTCGGTTGCGGCCCCGCCCGTCCAAGCCTTGGACACCCGCACTCACCGCCTCCTCATGACAGGCCTCCGCCCCGACCGCGCAACTCGCAGACGCGCCTGCGCCCCGTGGTGCCGGATGGGCCGTTCGTGGTATCGTCTCTCCGGCTCGACGGTACCTGCGCGAAGGTAGATGAAAGCGGAACGCATGAACCATTCTCTCGGAATTCTCGCCATCGGCCTTCTCTTGCCTGCGACCGCCCTGTCGCAATCCCCGCCGGCCGACCCCTCCCCGCGTCTGCACCGCATCGTGCCGCGGACGCCGGCCGACCTTCAGGCGCTCTTCCGCCCCGCCGGCCGTCCCCTGCCGTTCGTCAGCGCACACCGCGGCGGCGCGGCGCCGGGCTATCCGGAGAACTGCATCGCCACGTTCGAACGCACGCTTGCCTCGACATCCGCGATTCTGGAGATCGATCCACGCATGACGAAGGATGGCGCGATCGTGATCCATCACGATCCGACCCTGGACCGCACCACCACCGGTACGGGCCGCGTCGCCGACCATACGCTCGCGGAACTGAAGACGCTCCGGCTGAGGGATCCGGAGGGCCGCATCACAGACCACCGGATCCCGACGCTGGATGAGGTCCTCGAATGGGCGCGCGGACGGACCGTCCTCGTGCTGGACCAGAAGGATGTCTCCGTCGAGGCCCGGGTGCGCAAGATCGAGGCGCACCGGGCCGAGGCGTACGCCATGCTGATCGTCGGAACGCTGAAGGATGCCCAGACCTGCCACGCGCTGAACACGAACGTGATGATGGAGGTCATGATCCCGGATCCCGCCAGGGCGGCCGCGTTCACCGCGACCGGCATCCCGTGGCGGAACGTCGTGGCGTTCGTCGGACACATCCCTCCGGAGGATCCCGCCCTGTATGCTGCGATCCACTCGAACGGCGCCTGCTGCATGGTCGGAACCTCGCGCAATCTCGATCGCCGCATCGACGGCGCGGGCGAGGCCGGCCGTGCGGATCTGCAGAGGGCCTATCGCGAACTTCACGCCCGCGGTGCGGACCTCCTGGAGGTGGACCGCCCCATCGAGGTCTCGCGCATGCTCTTCGGCCCCGCCGGTCCCGAGACCCGCGGATTTCCCGCCCTACGCATCGAGTAGCCCCCGGAGGACACCACCATGCCCCGCCGATCGTCCCTTCGATTCCGATCCCTGGCCGTGGCTGTCATGTGTTTGACCACATCCTGGGTCCGCGCGGCCGCAGAGCCCGACCCCACACTTCTCCTCTGGCTCCCCTTCGACGAGGGCGGCGGAAGCGTCGCGTGCGACCGGTCCCCAAACGCCATGGAAGCGGAGTTGTCCAACGTCCAGTGGGCGCGCGGCGCGTTCGGCACGGCCGTGCGGCTGGGCGGGACGAATGCCTTCCTCGACGTGCCGCCCGTGCCGGGACTCGACGGCGCCACGCAGTGCACGATCTCGGTCTGGGCCACATGGGAGGGCACCGGGCGCTATCCGAACCTGCTGACCACGGACAACTGGAGTCCGGGCGGACTCATGCTCTTCATCAATGACGAGACTTGCTCATTCCGCATGGGACGGCCGCACCACCGCGCCGGCGTCCCCGGCGAGTCGTGGGCCGAGACGGGCTCGCCGCTGGCGTCTCCCCTGCCCCGGCAGGTCTGGACGCATGTGTGCGCGGTCTTCGATCTGCCGCGGATCACCACCTATGTCAACGGACGGAAGGCGGGCACCGCAACCTGGCCCCATCCCGTCCAGGCCTCCGGCCTGCGACTCGGCGGCTGGCACGGCCCCGTGTCGCACCACGGCATGATCGACGATCTGCGCATCCACGGTCGTGCGCTGGGCGCGGACGAAGTCGCGGCCCTGGCGTCCGATCCGTCGCGCGCCTCGGCGACGTACACGGTCGTTGCGGACACCAACGATGCCGCGCCCGTCGCGACCTTCGAGAACCGCCATGCGAGGCTGGTGATCGACGCGCGCGGGCGCATCGCATCGCTCTTCGGAAGGACCTCGAAACGCGAACTCCTGGCCCGGCCGCAGGAACTCGTCTCGGTCCGCCTCGCGGATGGACGCCCGGCGACCGCCCGCCGCGCCGCCCGCCACGGCGACACGCTCCTCTTCGAGTTCGGCCGGGGCCTTGGACATGCCGCGCTCGACGTCGAGACGCATCGCGACTTCTTCACGTTCTCGGTTCGAGAGGTGACGGTGACGAATGCGGAAGAACTGACCTTCCTCCAGGTCCCGGTCGCGTGCGCGATCCACCGGGGCGCGATGGCCAACATGCTCTCCGACGATGCCGACGCGGTGTGCATCCGCGGCTATGACCTGGCCGTGGAGATGTCCGCCGGAGGCTCGCCGCCCGCGCTCCGCGCCTGGACGACGGCCGCGCGCGGTCACGCGGGGCGTCGGGCCGGCCTCGCCGCCGGGACCAAGTCCGCCATGCCCGGGATGCTCCGCGCGATGGCGGCCGGGGCCGGCGTTCCGGTCTCGAAGCTCGGCGGGCCGTGGTCGCTCGGGGCGGAGGCCAACCGGGGCTCGTACCTCTTCGCCGATCTCGACCGCGCATCGGCCGACGACTGGATCGACCTCGCGCGACGCGGCGGCTTCACGCACATCCACATCCACGGGTGGTGGCGGACGCTGGGCCACTACGAACCCAGCACGAACCTGTTCCCGGCGGGTACGGCGGACCTGAAGGCGACCGTCGACCGGATCCATGCCGCGGGTCTCAAGGCGGGCGTCCACACGCTGACCGCCTGCATCGACACGCGCGACGCCTGGGTCACGCCCGAGCCCAGCCCGCATCTGCTCCCGTTCGACACCTACACCCTGGCCCGCGCGCTCTCGCCGACGGACACCGTGGTCCACGTCAACGAGCGGCCGTCCGCCCGCCACGACGTGGTCTTCACCTACTCCGGCAACGGCAACGCGATCCGGATCGGCCCGGAGATCCTGCAGTATGGCGAGGTCCTCCGCGACCCTCCCTACGGCTTCGCGCGCTGCACCCGCGGCGCGTTCCGCACGCGGGCATCCGCCCACGAGGCCGGGGCCCGCGCCGACTATCTCCAGCAGCGCTACATGGCCTTCTATCCCGTGCCGGACTCGCCCCTCGCCGCGGACCTGGCGGGCCGGATCGCCGACATCGTCAACGGGTGCGGCCTCGACCAGATCTACTTCGACGGTTCCGAGGGCATGATGAGCCGCTACGGCATCGATGCGATGCGCCATGCGATCTACCGGCTCCTGCGCGGCGAGGTCCTCGCCGAGGCGAGCTGCCACGGCGCTCACAACTGGTGGTTCCATTCGCGGCTCGGCGCCTGGGACCACCCCGTGTGGGCGGCGAAACGCTTCCAAGACCGGCACATCGCGACCGCCGCGGCGTACCGGGCGACGGACCTCCTCGAGCCCCAGATGGGCTGGTGGGCGCCGCGCGGCCCGTCGGCGCATGCGCGCGGGCACTTTCTCGACGAGATGGAGTACTTCGCCTGCAAGAACCTCGGCCTCGACTCCGCGATGTCGGTCCAGGGCGTCAATGTCACCCGCGCCCCGCTCGCGCCCTACATCGAGGACCAGATCACGCTGCTGGGCTGGTACGAACGCCTGCGCCTGGCCCGGCACTTCGATTCGCAGACCGTCGCGCGCGTGGCGGTCCCCGGCGAGGAGTTCCGCCTGCGCCAGGACCGCGACGGCGCCTGGCGCTTCACTCCGATCCGCATGGATCCGCACCGCATCGCCGCCGGGGCCGGCGCACCCGCGCGGTGGACATGGACGAACCCGTTCGCCGGCCAGCCGCTCGGCGCCCGAATCGAGGCCCTGTACGCCGCCGCACCGCACGACAGCACGAACCGGCGCATTGCCGCCGACGCCGCGGACCTTGGCGCATTCCGCATCGCGACCGCCGGGCCGGAGGCCACACTCCGTCTGGCCGCAGAGACCGCCGACACGCGCGAGGCCGCCACGAACCTGCATCTGACCGCCACGTTCTCCGGAACGGTCCGGACCGCGGCATGGACGCGCGCCTCGCTGACGATCCCCTCCCCCTACCGCACCCTCGCCGGCACCGGCGCGCTGGGATTCTGGGTGCGGGGCGACGGCAGCGGCGCGCTGCTCAACCTCCAGGTCGCGGCGCCGCGCGAGTACATGCACGGACGCTCCGACCACCACGTGCGACTCGACTTCACAGGCTGGCGGTACGTCGAACTGCTGCTGCGCGAACGCGACGTCGACGCCATGTTCGGCTACGCGTGGCCCTACGGGGGCGGATACGACATCCACCGCAACGCGGTCGACCTCGCCCATGTGTCGGAGGTCAACCTCTACCTTCACGACCTTCCGCCGGGCGGCAGGACCGACGTCGTGCTCGGGCCGATCGTCGCGCTGCCGGTCGTGGCCGCGGAGATGAGGAACCCGTCGCTTGAGGCGAACGGGCGGCGATTGGAGATCCCGCTGACGATGAAGTCCGGCGATTTCATCGACGTCGAGCCGTCCGGTGTCTGCGTCCACCGGAACGATCGCGGCGACGTCCTCGCCCGCGTACGCCCCGCGGCGCCAGGGACGTGGCCGGAGTGGCGGTCCGGCGCGAACGAGGTCGTGTTCCGCGGCACGAGTCCCTCCGGCGCCGGCGTGCGGGCCGAGGTCACACCCATCGGCTGCGGCGCGCCCTTCGGGGAACCCAACGCGCGGCGCCGGATCGACGCCGCCCGGATGGACCGCGAGTACGGGATGACGCGTACGATCCTGACGCCGGACGGACCGGACAACACCTGGGAGATCGCCGTGAGGCCCGGGGAGACTGCGCGGCTGGAGATCGAATTCGCCGGCGCGATGGAGTCGCCCGTGCTGACGGTCGGGGACCGCTCGCTGCGGTTCCCCGTCGCATTGAAGGCCGGAGAGCGGCTTCTCTGCCGCGACAGTCGCACGTGGACAGTCCTTGATGCGAAACGCGCTAGGATTGCAGAGGGGCGCCTCGACACCCCTGTCCCGACGCTGAAATCCGGCCCCGCGCCGGTCGTCTTCACCTGCACGGCCCCCGACCGCGCACAGGTGCGGTTGATCAAGGTGTACCGATAGCCGCGATCAATCCAGGTGCCCTTTCGGCTGGCCGGCCTGCTCGTCGGTGATGTCCGGCGAATTCGCGGCGGCATCGTAGGCGCCGAGTCCCAAGGCCCTCAGGCGATCAAGGCCGGCGGGGAGGCGGGACTGGAACGAGGCGAAGTCCTTGCGCGCCTCCGGGGTCCAGGCCGCCTCCGCGAGCGCCAGCAGGCGCGGCCAGGTCATGAAGTCGCGACGCTCCTGCGTCACCGTGGTCTCGGTCCAGAGGCAGGCCTGCATGCCGAGCACCTTCGCCTCGTCGGCGGCCGTCAGAGCGAGCGCGGAGGGGAATGCGTAGACGTTCTCGATCGGGTTGAACCCGCCCCAGCGGCGGCCGACCTTGTGACGGTCGTGCTGGACGAAATCGAAATAGCACGGGCGGCGGGGACAGAGAACCACGGGATAGCCCGCATTGAGCGCGTCGCGCAGGATCTGCGGCTTGTCGTGGCGCCACCAGAAGATCACGGTCCTGTCGCGCGGCAGGTTGCGCGCGGCGATCTCGTCCCACCCTCCGGTCTGGAAGCCGAGGCCGTTGATGACGCCGGCCATGCGCCGGTTGAACCACGTTTCGACGCCGGCAAGATCCGCGAGGCCCTCTTTCGCCATCAGCGCCTTGACCTCGGGCAGGTCCGGCCACTTCTGCCAGCCGAAATGGACCTCGTCCCCGCCGAAGTGGATGACGCCCGCGTCGGGAAAGAGCCCCGCGACCTCCTTGAGCACGGTGTCCAGGAAGGCGAGCGTCTCCGCCTTCGCGGGATTGAACGTGAAGCGCGGCCACTTGTCGGCACGGCCCTTCTGCAGGAATCCGCCGCCGTCGAGTTCGGGATAGGCCAGCACCGCGGCATCGGCGTGACCGGGCATGTCGATCTCCGGGACCACCGTGATGTGCCGTTCCCGGGCGTAGGCGACGATCTCGCGGATCTCGTCCTGCGTGTAGAACTGACGCGGCGCGTCGGGACGCCGGTCGGTTTCACTCCCGCGCGAGCCGGTCTCCGTGAGCTTCGGATAGGCCTTGATCTCGATGCGCCAGCCGGGCGAGTCGGTCAGGTGCCAGTGAAAGCGGTTCAGCTTGGCCTCCGCCATCGCGTCGAGCAGCCGCCGCACGGCCGCCTTGCCGGAGAAATGCCGCGACTCGTCGAGCATGTAGCCGCGCCAGCCGAACCGCGGCGCGTCGGCGATCTCCACGCACGGCATCGAAAGTCCCCCGCCCTCGCGTGCCGCGCTGCGAAGCAGCTGGGCCAGCGTCTGGAGACCGTGGAAGTGGCCGGCGGGCGTCGCGGCACAGACGATCGCGGTCCCGGGCACGATCCGCAGATGGTAGCCTTCGCCCCGCGGCTTCGCGGCGCCGACGACCCCGTCCGCCGACACGAACTGCACCGCGCAGGGTGCGTCCGCCGGCGCGGGGCGCACGGGCACGCCGGCGGCGTTGGAGAGCGTGCGCAGGTAGAGATCCGCCGCCTCGCGCGGCACGTGCGCGAACGCGCCGGGGCGGAGCGAGAAGACACCTTTCAATGGTGTCACGGCCGCCGGACACGGAATGACGGCCGGCTCTTCGGCGGACGCAGCCAGAACGGCCGTCGATGCCGACAGCAGGAACCCTGCGCCACAGAGCGCTCCACTCGGTTTCATTGCGGTCTCCTTCCCGTCTGCCGGCGTCCCAGACCCGCGCTCACGGGAGCACCCGGAGCCTCCAGTAGCCGTTGGTTCCGGCCCCGCCGAGGTCGACAGTCAGCGATGTGGTTTCCGCGAAGTTCGTCGAAAAGGCCGACCACCCCGAGAGGTCGGCCGAATGCTGCACCTCGTACACGTGGCCCGGAACCGCATCGAAGACGACAGATGCCATGCCGGTCCCCGGCGGGCCCGCGTCGACCTGCACGGTGCGCAGGCATGATCCGGACTGGCGCGGATGCGTGCCGCTGAGCCACTCGTCGCGATCGGCGCACGCGTCCCCGTCCGCATCCCCCGCCGCCGTCGCACCGTCAAGGTCCGCGAAGTGCAGGAGTTCCCACGCATCCGGGATTCCGTCGCCGTCGGAATCCGCCGACACCAGCAGCGTCGCGGAGGAATCCGAGACGACCAGGTTGTCGATGTAGACATCCTCATCCAGGCTTGCGCTGTAGAAATTGACGCCGTCGACCCACGACAGGTTCGTGTACGAGGCTGTGTACGGAACGTCGGACGCGAGCGTCGCGCCGTCCAGCCAGATGGAGAACGTTTCCTTCACGACGTCGTTGGCGTAGCCGACGCGGTGCCAGGTCTGGACCGGCAGGTCATTGGTATAGTAGACGGTGCCCAGCGGGCTCGGCCCGGAGATGCCCACGCGCCAGGTCGTCGGGGTCGCCTGCGTAAGCAGAAGCTCGACCTCGCGCCGGCTGGTGGTGCCCTGCGAGTTGCGCACCCGAAGATCGGCATTGCTGGTCGCGTTGCGGTTGTCGAGGTAGACGTCGAACTCGGCCGTGGCGCCCGTGCGCTTCCCCGGGAATTTGAACGTGTAGAGCTGGTTCGTGTTCCCCGGGATGTCGCTGAAGACGGCCGACCGCGTCGACCCCGGAGGCAGCACGGCGTTCGTCACGAAGCCGCGCATCCTGTAGTTGCCGCCGCCGTACGATATCCACCGGGTGTCGTTCGTCAGGTTGCTCCCCAGGGACTTCCCTTCGAAGTCGTCCGTCCACTGGAAGGTGTCGTTGGTGTTCTCGGCAAGATCCCACACGTTGGTGAAGAACAGGCGGTTCGTCGACGGCGCCGCCCCCGCGGCGAAGGTGTACCGGTAGCGGTTCCCGTCGACGGAGGCGGGCGACGCGAGCGCGGCGCCCAGGCGGGCGAGCGGGTTCGTCGCCAACGCCTCGGAGACCGCCGCGTGGACGCGCACCGTCTGCCCCGGGAGCGCGATGGACGGGACGACCCACATCTGCGTCACCACCGGCGGCGTGAAATCGGTCGGGATGAAGTTCGTCGCGATGGCGGCATGGCCCGCATCGTCCCGAAGCGCAACGACGACCGGCACCAGCCCTTCCGGATCGCGAGTGTCGGACACCTGGTAACGCCAGACCACCGGGCTGGTCGTGCTGTTGAGGTCCGGCAGGCGGTTGGTCGACGCCATGCCGTTCCACTGGAGGGGGAACGGCGCCGAGGTGCCGGGACCGACCGTCACCTGCTGGTTCGTCAGCCCGAGCGGTTCGCTGAACCGGAGGTCGAGGAAGATCCAGTCCAGGCTCCGGTAGGCGGGTTTCGTGCGGAGGACACCCCTGAGGCTGTTGTTGGTGCCGGTGTAGATGCGGTAGTCCACCAGCGCGGGCGGCGTTCCGTCCGCCGGCCTCTGGACGTCCGCGACGATCGCCGCGCTGCGGACCTCGCCCGAGCCCATCGCCGCGACTGCGCGCAGCACGCTGCGGCCCGGGCCGAGGACCGATACCGGGACGGCGGCCGTGCCGCCGGTTCCAGCCAACGTCGCGAGGACGCGGCTTCCCTTGCGGATCTCGATGGACGCCGCCGTGCCACCGGAGGGGGTCACCTCGAGGGCCAGGTCCGGTCCTCCGGCGGCCAGCACGTGGTTCGTCGAGTCCACCATCACCTGCTCCCCGGCGTTGTTGACCCGGAACGGGACGATGCGCGCGCCCTGCGTGCGGATCGCCGACGCCTCGTACGCGACCACCCGCGCCTCGTGCCAGCCATCGGCCAGCCCCGTCGTGTCGAGGTGGAACACGCCGTTCGACGAGAAGCCCGGAACGAGGACGCCGTCGACGAACAACTCGAAGCCCACGATTCCGTTCGTCGAGCCCGTCGTCGCCGACGCACCGAACTCCCGCGAGCCGTCGATGCCCTCGTTCTCCGCGAGGTTCGTCACCGTGACGTCCGGAATGAAGGCATGCGGCCGGCACAGCGGATCGCCCAGGATGAGGAGGTGGTAGGGCTGGTTCACGGACTGGTAGAACGCCTCGCCCAGCGAACATCCCCGCGCATAGTGGGCGTGCATGCGCGCCGCCGGGAACTTGCCCGAGATCGCAAACGGCTCCGAGACCGTGCCGGAGGTCCCGGCCACGCCGACGCCGACATGCTGCGACATGCGGAACTGCCCCTGCCCCGAGTAGTCCATGATGCCGCTCCAACTCGTGAGCGACTCGACGATGCTGACGGGCACGAAGACGGATCCTGCCGGCACGAGCGGCGCGGCCGCCCCCATCATGCCGCCGAGGACGTCGGGCTTGCTCACCAGCGAATACGGCGACGGATTGTTCGAGAGAACCGTGCATGCGACGCCCAGCCCCGCGATCTCATTGGAGGCGGCGGCGAACTGCCACGAACGGGTCGTGCCGCGGATGTCGCCGTTGGCGTCGAGATAGACGGTGCCGGTCGGCCGCGTCCCGTCCGCCGCGCGGGCCCGCTCCAGCGACCGGATCACCTCGTCCACGGTGTTGCCGAAGGCGTCCGTCCAGCCCAGGACGGTGGACATGTAGTACCGCCGTTCCGCCGCGCCCCAGGGCGCGGCGTGCGTGAGATTGGTGCTGGCGGTCGACGAACCGGTCCCCCGGTACCACAGGGCCGCTGAACTCATGTTCGAGGCGGAGTTCGGGGGCTCCATGAGATCCGCGTAGGTAGCCACGGCTGTCACCGCGAAGATGGCGTCCCCCGATAGCCCGGACGAGGCGTTCGTCTCCGACCGGGCGTCGATGCGGGTCGGGATGTCCGACGAGAACACGAGGTAGTCGATCTGGTTCGTCAGCCCCGCCGAACGGATGTAGCCGAGCGCGGGCCAGAGAACGTTCGTCCGGAAGAGCGCCGCGGACAGCGTCCGCCGGAGATCCGCCGCCGATCCGGTTGTGTAGAGCGCCGCCGCGTTGCTCGCCGGCAGGTGGAACACGTGGCTCTCCGGAATCCCCCGCAGGCGCTGGTAGGCATTGGCGATGGCGACCGAGGAATCGCTGCGGCTGTTGACAATGACGAAGGCGTTCTGAGGACCGCCGCCAGCGCGAGAAACCGCCGGGATCCACGCCGACGCAACGACGCAGAGCGCCACCGCCCGGCAAAACCGCCGAACGAATGGGACCGGCATGGGCGTCATCGGGGCTATCCGCATCCGGGATATATGTCGCTCGCGGCAACGAAAGCGCAAGCACGAATAGGGAGCGGAATCGGGCTCACCCGATTCCCGGCGAATCCCGTCCCGGAGGACTGGGGAGGATCGCTACGGCAAGGGCGTCAGTTTCAGGCAATCGAGCCCGAACATGTGCCCCGGCTTCGCGGCCGGATTGGCGCCGACGATCGTGACCTCGAACCTGACCTTGCCCCCCGGAAGATCGACCGTGCCCAGGTCGATCATGCGGGCGATCACGCCGTCGTTGTAGAAGTCGGCCCGGTCCTTGAGCACCCGGTCGCCCATCGAGATCCTCATCACGCCGTAGTCGATCGCCAGCGTGCAGTTGGCCTCGACCTTGTAGCGACCCGCCGCCGCCACCGGGACCTCGAGCACGAGCCGGTCGCCCGGCTTGCCCTGCGTCCACCAGAGTTGTTCGTCGCGACTCCAGATCGGCTGCGCCCACTGCTGGGTCCTCGTGTTCCCTCCCGTGCATTCGACGATGCGCAGCGTCTCGCCCTCGATCGCGCCTTCGATCTTCAGGACCGGCTCCATCCCCTCCGGAGGCTCGGGCACGGCCGCGACCGGCCGCGCCGCCTCGGCGGGCGCCGGGTCGACGTTGCACGTGGCGCCGGGCCGCGCGTACCAGAACGTCGCCGGCGCATAGTGCACCCGTGTCTTCTTCCAGTGCCACAACTCCATGTCCACCTTCAGCGCCTTCGTGAACGGGATCGCATCGAGCGACCGCCACCGCGAATTGACGGTCATGCCGGGCTTGCTGTTCCCCTCGCCCGTCGGCTGGGCGTGGAAGGGCGCGGAGAACGGGGCGGAGAAGCACCATGCGTAGCCGTAGTAGTCCTCGGTGCCGGTTCCAAAGTGCGACGGGAACGCCTCGCCGTCGACGAAGATCTTCTCGTCGCCCTCGCCCCACCATGCGCGGATGCTGTTGTCGACGGTCAGCGAGTCGCCGGCGTAGACGCCCGCGCCCTTCACCTCGACGTAGTTCACGTCGAACGCGCCATGGTCGGCCCCCGCGTTGGTCTGGGTCATCAGGTCGGCGTGCTGACGCCACGTCGCATGGAAGTGCATCGACCGGTCGTCCCATGCCCATGCGCCCCTGGTGACGCGGCCGACGGCGACCTCCACGGGCGCCGGGCCGGCGTTGCGGAGGCGGACCACCGCGGACCGTGCGAAGGGCATGACCCAGCGGCAGGTCAGGGTGCCATCCCCGTGCGCGTCCGCGTACCAGCTC
Source organism: uncultured Verrucomicrobiota bacterium (assembly GCA_964402695.1). GTDB lineage: Bacteria > Verrucomicrobiota > Kiritimatiellia > PWTM01 > PWTM01 > VGWF01. Next base: position 32,410 of record CAYODK010000012.1, on the reverse strand, counting down.
TCGTAGGGCCGCAGGCTGTGGCCGACGCCGAAGAAGGCGCCGACCGGGCACCAGACCGTCCGCTCGCCGTCGCACTCGATCTCGAGGACTGTCGACCGCAGCGCCTGGTCCGGGTCCGCCGCGGACAGCCGCACCGCAAGGCCGCGGATCGCGCCGGGACCGTCGAGTGCCAGCTCACGCGCAGCGCCGGGGGCCAGGGTGCCGTCCAACACGCCCGCGGGTTGCCCCGCCGTCGAGCCGGCCGCGTTGGTCAGGGTGGCGCACACGGCGCCGAGCCGCGCCTTTGCCTTCCCGAGCGCGGCCTTCGAGAACGACTCGACCTCCGTGCCCGGCGCGTAGGTGCGGTAGTTGATCTGGTAGTAGAACGGTCCCTTCTCCGGGGCCTCCCACGTCACGCGGCAGCGCTTCGCGTAGGGAATCGGAAGATAGAGATCATGGCCGCGCGAACGCTCGGCGGAGAGCGGCGCTCCGACGAGCGCCCCGCCGCTGATCACGGCGCCGTCGTTGCCCTCGACGACCGGCTCGGGGGCGTCGTCGATGTAGATCCGCAGGGTGCCCTGCGGGTCCTTCCACGTGCACCACCAGCGTACGATCGCGCCGGGGCCCTCGGCATCCATCATGACGGACTCCCTCCGGCCGTTGACCTCGTCGACGCGGAGGAACTGGCGCTGGTCGCCGTTGGCGTACCAGGTGGCGGGGTTCGTCGGACAGTCCGCGCGCCGGTCGTAGCTGCTGAACTGCCGGCAGGTGTACGCCGGCACGGGCGTCCGCGCGATCGCGTCGCGGTCGACCATCTCGTCCAGCAGCGTCTCCAGCGTGACCGGGGCCGCCGCGCAGGCCATCGCGGACGCCAACCCCATCGCCCCGACCCATCCCGACGTGCGTTTCATGACCGTGCCTCCCGCGGTTCCGCCTCCCGACTCGTGGTCCGCATTGTCCGCGATCCACGCCACGGAGGCAACCGTGTTGCTGCGCATTGGCGGCGGATCGGAGGGGTTGCTATAGTGCGCGCGGAGTCTCACCGATGAACGATGTTGTGCTGATCCGTGACCTGAAGGCCCATGACGGGCGCGAGGTATCGATCCTGGGCTGGCTGCAGGGGCGGCGGAGCAGCGGGAAGATCGCGTTCCTGCTCGTCCGCGACGGGACGGGCACGGTCCAATGCGTCGTCGAGGCCGCCCGCGCGGAGGCGTTCCGGAGCGCGACGGAAATCGGGCTCGAATCCTCGATGCGCATACGGGGAACGGTGCGGCTGGACGAGCGGGCGCAGGGCGGCGCGGAGCTCGCGGTGACGGCGGTCGAGGTCGTCCAGAACGTGGCGGACTACCCCATCGCCCGCAAGGAGCACGGCGTCGATTTCCTGATGTCCCACCGGCACCTGTGGCTGCGATCGCCGCGGCAGTGCGCGATCCTCCGGATCCGCGACACCCTGATCCGGTCCATCCAGGCGTTCTTCGCCGAGCGCGGATTCGTCCGCATCGACACGCCGATCCTGTCCCCCGGCGCCGCGGAGGGCGCCGGCACCCTCTTCCCCGTGGACTACTTCGGGGAGAAGGTCTTCCTCGCGCAGACCGGCCAGCTGTACCTCGAGGCCGCCGCGATGGCGCTGGGCCGCGTCTACTGCTTCGGCCCGACCTTCCGCGCCGAGAAGTCCAAGACGCGCCGCCACCTGACCGAGTTCTGGATGCTGGAGCCCGAGGTTGCCTGGGCGGAGCTGCCGGATCTCATGGATCTTGCCGAGGGCCTGGTCTGTCGTCTCGTCGCGGATGTCCTGGCAGGACACCAGGCCGATCTCGCGCTGCTCGGACGCGACACGACGGCCCTGGAGCGCATCGCGCCTCCGTTCCCCCGCATCACCTACTCCGAGGCGGTCGAACGTCTGCGAAGCCCGGCAACGCACGAACTGCTCCGGTCGGCCCTCGAGGCCGACCGGAAGCGTCTGGCCGGGGGACAGGCGCGCCTCGCGGATCTCGAAGGCCAGCTTGCGGCCGCGAAGAAGGGATGGCAGCAGGAGAAGCTCGCGCGCGAGATCGCCGATCTGCGGGAGACCGTCCGGGACCTCGGCCAGGAGATCGAGAACCGCCCCGCGCACATCGAGGGGGCGCGGACCTTCGAGTGGGGCCGGGATCTGGGTGGCGACGAGGAGACCATCCTGACCCGCCTCTTCGACCGTCCGATCCTGGTGTCCCGCTATCCTCGAGGGGTGAAGGCCTTCTACATGAAGGCAGACCCGGCCGACCCCCGGGTCGTGCTCAACGTCGACATGCTCGCGCCGGAGGGCTATGGCGAGATCATCGGCGGGAGCCAGCGCGAGGATCGCCTGGAGGCGCTGCAGGAGCGCCTGCGCGAGGAGGCCATGGATCCGGCCCCGTATGAGTGGTACCTCGATCTCCGGCGGTACGGCACCGTGCCGCACGGCGGGTTCGGTCTCGGACTCGAGCGCACGATCGCGTGGATCTGCGGCCTCCGGCACATCCGGGAGACGATCCCCTTCCCCCGGTTGATGGGGCGGATCTACCCGTGACGTCGGGCCTGACCGCGGCCCCCTCCGCGCCCCTGCCGGCCGTCGTTCTCCACACCGATGGCGCCTGCCTCGGCAATCCCGGGCCGGGCGGCTATGCGGCGATTCTCACGACCGACACGCTCCGTCGCGAGATCGTCGGCGGGTTCCGGCGTACGACGAACAACCGCATGGAACTCGCGGCGGTCATCGCGGGGCTGACCGCGCTGAAGCGCCCCTGCGGGGTCAGGATCGTCTCCGATTCACAGTACGTGATCCGCGCGATGTCGCTCGGCTGGGTGACGCGATGGAATCGCAACGGGTGGATGCGCACGCGGAAGGAACCCGTCGAGAACGCGGACCTGTGGAGGAGGATGATCGAGGCGCTGCGCCCCCACGTCGCCGAGTTCGAGTGGGTGCGGGGCCACGCCGGGCATCCGGAGAACGAGCGTGCGGACGTGCTGGCGACGACCGCGGCGAGGGGGAAGGACCTGCCGCCGGACGAGGCCTTCGAGTCCGGGGCCACCACCGTGGCGCCGGCACCCGGGCGCTCCGGACCCCCGGCCGGCCGCGACGGATGGCTAGATCTTTAGCAGCCCGGCGAGATAGACCACGAGGATGCTCACGCAGGCGCCATCGATCCCGAGCGCGATGTAGGGCAGCCGCCCGCCGAGCCGGGCGCGCGCCCCCAGCTTGAACACCGTGGCGAGCACCGCCACCGACAGCGTCAGCCCGAGCATGACCGAGAATGCGACCTGGTTCTTCGCGAAGTGTGCGGCGGTCGTCGCGCCGGGCGAGCCCGATCCATGGGCGGCGGCCGGCCCCACAAGAGGCAGCATCATGCACAGCAGGAGGAAAAGCACGCCGGCGGCAATGGTCAGCATGTCGCCGGTCCGGCGGTTCGCCCACCAGGATCCGCCCGCCGGGCCGGTCGCTTCAATCGTAGTCAACGCCATGACGGCCACTCCCGCCCCATCCGAATCCCGTTTCGTGGCTGCGCATGGGGTGCACGCATCACGCGGGCCAGTCTGTCACGTTCCGCGCGTCCTCGCAACCGCGACGCCGGTCGCGGGGACATCCGGCCGGCCTCAGGCCAGCCGGGCCCGCGCCGACCGCGCGTGGGCGGGGAGCTGCTCGACCCGCGCGAAGGCCTCCAGCGACGGCATCATCTCCTCGAGGTCCCGGCGCGTCAGCTCCAGGAGACTCATGCGGCGGCGAAAATCCTCCACCGTGAGCCCCGCGAAGTAGCGCGCCGTGCCGCCGGTCGGAAGGACATGGCTCGGGCCGGCGACGAAGTCGCCCGCGCTTTCCGGGGTCCACGGACCCAGGAACACCGCCCCCGCGCACCGGATTCCGCGCAGGGCGCGGCGGGGCTCGCGGGTGAGGATCTCCAGGTGCTCCGGGGCGAACCGGTTGATCACCCCGACGCCCGACTCGAGGTCCGGCACGATGACCAGACGCGTCCGGCGTGTCAGGACCTCGGTGATCGGGCCGCGGCGGGGCAGTCGTGCCGCCTGCCGCCCCAGTTCCCGCCGCACCCCCTCCGCGAGGCGCGACGAGGTCGTCACCAGCAGCGTCCGCTCGTGGCCCGTGCCGTGCTCCGCCTGGGAGAGAAGATCCGCCGCAACGCCCGCAGGCCGGGCCGTGCCGTCGGCCAGCACGGCGACCTCGCTGGGCCCCGCGACCATGTCGAGCGCGACGGCGCCGTACACCAGCCGCTTCGCCGCGGTGACAAACGGGCCGCCCGGACCGACGATCTTGTCGACGCGGCGGATGGTCTCCGTGCCGTAGGCCAGGGCCCCGACCGCCTGGATGCCTCCGAGACGAAGGATCTCGGTCGCCCCGGCCTCGCGGAGCGCGTAGAGAATGTGGGGATTGACCCGGCCGTCCCGGCCGCACGGCGTCGCCGCAACGATCTCGCGGACCCCCGCCACCGCGGCCAGCGGCACCGTCATGAGGGCCGTGGACGCCAGCGGCGACGCACCGCCGGGCACGTACACGCCGACCCGGTCGAGCGGGAGGAAGCGCTCGCCCAGCCGGCCTCCGCACGGGGCGCGGATCTCCCAGTCGGGCCGGAGCCCAGCCTTGGCGAACCGGCGGACCCGCTTCAGGACATCGGCCACGGCGCGACGGAACTCCCGATCGACCGACCGGGCGGAGGTTTCGATCTCCTCCCCCGTGACGCGAAACCGGTCCGGCCCGACGCGCACACCATTGAAATCGCGCATGCACCGCGCCACTTCGACGTCGCCCCCCCGCCGGATGCGGTCGAGCACCTTCGACGCGAGTTTCTCCGCCGACGGATCCACAGCCGGGGATTTCAGGAACATGTCCAGGGACGCGGGCTCGTGGCCGCGTCGCAGGTCCACCATCGGAATCTTCATGGCCTCACTTTCGCCGTTCCGCACGCATCGGTCAATGCCGGTGCCGGACGTTCGCAGGTTCGGAGGTTCGCAGGTTCGGGGGCCGCCCGGCTTCCAGGGTCTGGCCGACACGGTTCGTGAAGTGCTACTCTGCCGCCACGTCCTCACCGGAAGGAGTCCGCCACCATGCAGAGACGAAGCGCCCTCCAGCGTGCAGCCGCCGTCGCCCTCACGGTCGCGGCATGGCCCCCGGCCGACGCCGCCACGACGGGGCGGGTGTTCGAGGCGGAGACCGTCGCGGGCCCGGCCTCCGCATGGCAGACGAACCGCACGACGAAGACCCACTGGAACCTGTGGAGCACCGACAAGGACGCCGGGAAGAAGTGGTCCGGCGGCGTGGTGCTCCAAAGCCCGGTCGTGACGGCCGACCGCGCCACGCCGGAGGACGGCGCTCCGCCGCTCCACGTGCGCATCGCCGACCTGGAGGCCGGTCTCTACGATGTCCAGCTCAAGGGGGGCCGCCCCTTCGGCCTCTCGTTCGACGGACGATCATGGATCCGTTCCACGGGCGGCCTCGTGGCCGAAGGCCACGCGGTGACGGGCGGCGTGTTCGAGATGTGGTTCGACGACCGCCACGCCGATCCGAAGAGCCCGGGCTCCTGCTATCTGGACACGATCACACTGACGCGGACGCCGCCTCCGATCGTGAAACCGAAGGTCCAGGGCCACTGCACGACACGCACCGGGGAGACGCTCGATCGCGGCGTGGTTGCCCTGCCCTGCGAGACCGGCATCTACGTCGGATGGCGGCTGCTCGGGACGGATCCCGCGGATGTCGCCTTCCACGTCTACCGTGCGGCCGGCGACGGGGAGCCGCGGCGGCTGACCCGGGAGCCGGTCGTCCGGACGACGGACTTCATCGACGAGACCGCGCCCGGCTGCACCGGCCTGGCCTACACCGTGCGGGTCGTTGTCGGAGGAACGGAACGTTCCGACGGCGGAGGCAGGGCGCTCACGGTCCTGGATCCGGCCGCGCCGCGGACGGGCCGGATCGCCTTCCCCGTGAGGGAATCGACGACGTTCCAGAAGTGCGGGGTCGGCGATCTCGACGGTGACGGGCGCTTCGACTTCGTCCTCAAGAGTCCCAACGACAACATCGACCCGTACGTGAAGTACTGGAAACCCTCGCCCGACACCTACAAGCTGGACGCCTACCGGTCCGACGGCACGTGGCTGTGGTCCCACGATCTCGGATGGGCGATCGAGCGCGGCATCTGGTACTCGCCCTGCATCGTCCACGACCTCGACGGCGACGGGCGCGCCGAGGTCGCGGCGAAGATCGGCGAAGGCGACCCGCGCGACCCCGACGGCCGCGTCCGCCGCGGCCCCGAGTGGGTCGTGGTCTGGGACGGGGCCACCGGACGCGAGCTTGCGCGCGCACCCTGGCCGGACCGGTCCGGCTTCGGCGACGACGAGCGGGGCTACAACTACGCGAGCCGGAACCAGCTTGCCGTGGCGTATCTCGACGGAACGACCCCGTGCCTGGTCGTCCTGCGCGGCACCTACACCGTGATGAAGGCCGAGGCGTGGGACTTCGACGGCAGGTCGCTCCGCAAGCTCTGGGCCTACTCGAGCGACGAGTCCGGCACCCGCTATCGCGGCCAGGGCGCCCACACGACCCGCTGCGGCGACATCGACGGGGACGGCCGCGACGAGGTGCTCCTCGGCAGCGCCGTGCTCGACGACACCGGCGTTCCGCTCTGGTGCACCCGGCTCGGACACCCCGACCACTTCTACGTCGGCGACCTCATGCCGCAGCGGCCGGGGATCGAGATCTACTACGGCATCGAGACGCGACAGCCGAGCAACGCCATGTGCATGGTCGACGCGCCCACAGGGCGGATCCTCTGGGGATGGAACGGCCCGACGAAGCACATCCACGCGTCAGGCCTGTGCGCGGACATCTGCCCGATGCATCCGGGCGCGGAGTGCTACGGCGCCGATTCCGCGGACCACAAGCCGACCGGCGACCGCTGGCTCTTCGCGTCGGACGGCACGGTCCTGCGTCGCGATCTCGACCTCGGCTTCGGCCGGAACACCGTCCACTGGGACGCCGACCTCCAGCGCGAGATCCTCTCCGGCGACCGCGTGACCGACGCCGGCGGCGGCGCCCACGCGACACGGATCGAGGGCAAGGCCACCGTGCTCGTCGCGGATATCCTGGGCGACTGGCGCGAGGAGTTGATCGTCACCCAACCCGGCGAGATGCGGATCTACACGACGACGATCCCCGCGATGGACCGCCGCGTCACGCTGATGCAGGACCGCGGCTACCGCAGCGACGTCGCTATGGCGGCCATGGGCTACACCGTGCCGCCGACGCACTCGGAGGACCTCGAGTCCACCGCGCCGAATCTGAACCTCACCGCCCTGGCCTCGACGGCGGGCGTGGTCCGCGTGGTGGCCGTGGCGCCGCGCAACGCACGCCTCGACGGCACGCTGGGGCTCTCCGCGGACGGCGGGACGATCACGCCGGAACGGATGGACGTCCGGCTCGCACCGGGTGAACGCAAGGCGTGGGAGTGTGCGGTGGGGCTTCCCGCGGACGTGAAGTCGGTGCGGGTCCGCGGCGTGCTGGAGCACGGCGGCGGGATTCTGCGCGGGGCCGTCCGCGTACCGTGACCGTGTCCGCCTCCCTCTACATCGTCGGCGCGCTTGCCGCGTTCCTGACCGGGATGGCCAAGTGCGGCGTGCCGGGGCTCGGCATCCTCGTCGTGCCCCTGATGGCCTTCGCGTTTCCCGCGCGGGAGTCCGTCGGCGCGCTGCTGCCGATCCTGATCGCCGGGGACATCGTCGCCATCACGCTCTTCCGCCGCCACGCGATGTGGTCGTGGATCCTGCGGCTTGCCCCGTGGGTGGCGGTCGGCCTGGCCCTGGGCGCGTGGTGGCTCAAGGGGCTGGACGACGAGGCCCTCCGCCGCGTTCTCGGCGGACTGGTCCTCTCCATGGTCGCGCTCGACCTTGTCCGGCGCGGGATGAACTGGGATCGCATGGCCTCGCACCCGGTCTACACGGGCGGAATCGGCATTCTCGCGGGCGCCGCAACGACGCTCGGCAACGCCGCGGGCCCGGTCATGAATCTCTACCTACTCGGGCGGAAGCTGCCGAAGGAGCTCTTCGTCGGAACCTCCGCATGGTTCTTCTTCCTCGTGAACCTGACCAAGGTCCCGGTTTTCTTCACGCAGTCGATGCTCACGCGCGACCTGCTCGTGTTCGACCTCTGCGTGATCCCCTTCATCGGCCTTGGCGCGTGGGCCGGACAGACAGCGATGCGCCGGCTTCCGGAGCAGACCTTCCGCCGCGTCGTGCTGGGCCTGACGGCGATCGGCGGCCTGCGGCTTCTGCTCTGACGCGGGCGGTCAGTCGCGGAATGCCGCCGCCCTGACGGAGAGGTCCTCCGCCGTCCAGCGACCCGGATGGACGATGGCGCGGTAGCGGAGGCGCAGGGTCGCGCCGGCATCGACCGTGACGGGGCCGTTGAACAGGATGCCGGGTCCGTGCAGGCCGTAGGGCTTCTTCGGGTCGAGCCGGAGGAACCACGGCGTCGGGTGGCCTCGGTTGCCGGGATGGTCGAGGATGGCGATGCCCGCGGGTCGGCCGTCCAGGATGCCGCTGAAATCCAGCGCGCGCGCCGGCTCGCCGTGCGCCGCGAGATCCTTCCGCCCCGAATCGCTCACCGCCTGCCAGTCCTTGAGGTCGGCCGCGACGCGCCAGATGAGTCCGCCGTAACCGCCCGCGGTCCGCGCCGGGTTGACGGGCGTCGCCTCCAGGACGACCGCCGCGGCGCCCGCCTTGAAGGCGGCGTCCCAGTCGATGGTGTAGGCCCCGTCCTTCCCGGGGGCCGAGACCTCGATGACCCGGCGCTCGGTCATCACGGCCGGCTGACCGGGCGGTGCGTAGGTCACATCCATCGCGATCCGCGCCGTGAAGTCCGGGCGCGTCTCGACGACGACGTTGCTCCACAACGTGAGACCCGCGGGCTTGCCGGTGGTCTTGTCCTCCTCCCAGTAGTTGAGCTTGTTCATGAACTTCCAGGAGAACCAGAGCCCGCAGTGCCAGACGTGATCCGGCGGGCGCAGCCACGTCATCGAACTGCCCCCCCCGAGCGTGAGCGGATGGAAGTAGGGCTTGGTCGCGTCCGCGCCATGGTTGAACGCCCAGACGGTCTTCCCGTCCTGCACCACTGCGACACGGCCCTCCGACTTCTCCCACGCCAGGTCGGAGGCCCACGCGGGGACGGCCGCCGATAGGGCCATGGCCGGGACGATCATCCGGACCGTTCGGGATTTCATGCAGGGGTCTCCAGAGGTTTCAAGTTCCGGGTCTTCGTTGGTTGTTGGATGCTGGACGTTGGCTGTTGGATGTTGACTTCGATGTTGGGCGTTCGATGTTCGATGTTGGGCGTTCGCCTACGCGTAGTCCTTCTCCGAGGGCTCCTCGACCGCCGCGAGGAGCTTCTCGACGAGTTTCATCGGCGTCATGCCCTCGCTGTCTGCCGCGAAGTTCGTGAACATGCGGTGGCGGAGCACCGGGATGGCCGCGGCCTTGATGTCGCGGCATCCGACGTGGATGCGGCCGTCGAGGATCGCGCGCGCCTTGGCCGCGAGGATCAGGAACTGGCCGGCGCGCGGGCCGGCGCCGACGGAGACGTACTGCTTGATGAAATCCGGCGTCTTCTCGAGGCCGGGCCGCGTCGCGCGGACCAGGCGGATCGCGTACTTGACCACATGCTCGGATACCGGGACCTTGCGGGTGACCTCCTGCAGTTGCAGGACCTCGTCGCGGCCGAGGACCTTCTCCGGCTGGACCGTGCTCTCGACGGTCGTCGTCCGCACGATCTGCTCCTCCTCGTGCTCCTCGGGATAATCGACCCAGATGTTGAACATGAAACGGTCCATCTGGGCCTCGGGCAGCGGGTAGGTTCCCTCCTGCTCGATCGGGTTCTGCGTGGCGAGCACGAAGAACGGGGCGTCGAGCGGGTACGTCCGGTTGCCGACCGTCACGCGCTTCTCCTGCATCGCCTCGAGCAGCGCGGCCTGGGTCTTGGGCGGCGTGCGGTTGATCTCGTCCGCGAGCAGGATGTTGCAGAACACCGGGCCCTGCATGAATCGGAACTCCTTCTCGCCGGTGTCCTTGTTCGACTCGAGCACGTCGGTGCCCGTGATGTCGGTCGGCATCAGGTCGGGCGTGAACTGGATGCGTTTGAACCCCAGGTCGAGCACCTGGGCGATGGTCCGGACCATCAGGGTCTTGGCCATGCCCGGCAGGCCGACCAGCAGGGCATGCCCGCCGGCGATCATGGCCATCAGGATCTGGTCGAGGACCGCCTGCTGCCCGACAATCACCTTGGCAACCTCCGCGCGGATGGCGGCCGTGTGACGGCTCATCTCCTTGACCAGCCTCACGTCCTTCTCGCTCGCGCGGACCGCGGGGGGCGGCGCGTGGACGCGCACCGGTTCGGGCGCCGGCGGGGCGGACTCGGGCGGCGGCTCCTCCTCCAGGATCCCCGGCAGCGGGGCCGCGGGAGGCGGCGCGGGCTCGGCCGCATCGAGGGTGAAGCGGAATTGCGTCTCCCCCACGGAGACCATGTCGCCATCCTGCAACGTGATCGTCGAAACCGCCTGGCCGTTGACCTCGGTCCCGTTGGCGCTCTCGAGATCCCGCAGCATCCACCGGCCCCCGAGGTTCTCGATCCGCGCGTGGTTGCTGGAGACCGCGAGATCGTCCTCGAGCCGGAGGTCGCAGATGTTGCTGCGGCCGACCAGGAATCCCGACGGCTTGACGGGCAGGGTCTCCCCCGACCGCGGCCCCAGTACGATGATGATCTTCGCCATGCGCTCCCCCCGTGTCACTTCGCCTTGAGTTGCAGCGTTCCCAGATCCCGGATCCCGTCCATCACACGGATGCCCTGCAGCTGCGGGTCGTGGACATGGGCGAGCACGCCCTTGGCATCGCCGGGACCCACCTCCTGCCGGATCAACTCCCGTGTACGGATCATGTGCCAGCCGGGGCCCACGTCCTCGAAGAAGGCCAGTTTCAGGCTGCGCACCTGGATGTCGGTGCGGACGCTGGCGTCCTGGAGCGTGATCGGCCGCGTGCGGACCTCCTGCAGGACGGCGGCCGCGCGGCCCTCCGCCCCGCCCGTCCCCTCGCACCGGTGGATGACCTTCGTGTCGAAGAACGGAATGGACCGGTCGACCGTCGCCTTGATCTTCTGCCGGTCCGCGTCCGTCAGCGTGCTGGCATCGCGATGAAGAAGCGCCCCTTCGACGATCCGGCCGTCGTAGACCAGAACGAGGTCGTAGCGGTTGACCGGCAGGCCCGTGAAGCGGACGGACCGTCCGTCCGCCGCGACCTGGCCGTTGTAGGCGTGCTCGCGCGACATGACCGGCACGGCGATCGCCGCCTCCACCGGTTCGGAGGTGGCGGGGAGGGTGAAGGCGATGCCGCCGGTCGCCGCGGGATCGGGCTCGGTGTAGAGCCGGGTCGACTGCTTGGTGCCGGTGACGGACCCCGCGGAGGCGATCCCGCAGCCCGCGGCCAGCGCGGCCAGGGTCCGGCGAATGAACGCGGTCCGCGTCATCGGCGCCTCCTCCGCATCTCCTCGCGCTGCCGGTCGAGCAGATCCACGCCGCCGCCGGAGGTGCCGGTCGGGATGCGCTTCGCGCGCTCGGCGGCGAGGGCGTCCATCTCGGCCCGCAGGCCGAGCGCCTCCAGGCACTGCATCTCCATCGAGAACGCGCGGGCGAGATAGCTGTTCATCTCGACCGAGGCGCGGTACGACGACAGGATCCGGCGGGCGCGGCGGGGATCGCCCACCGCCATGTGGAACGCGGCCTCGGCCAGGGGGAAGTCGCCCTCGATCTTGCTGAGGGGAAACTCGATCTCCCACTGGTCCAGCGCTCGGCGCGCCTCGGCCCACGCCTTCTGCCCGATCAGGCTCTGCACCGTCGCGTGGTTCGCCCCCTCGCGGACGGCCGCGATCCGCCAGTCGCCGGCAAGCTTCGCCATCGCGCTGATCTCGTTCGTGGACTCGCGCCGCAGCGCCGAGAGCGTCGCGGCGGACTTCTGCATGGCCCGGTACCGGTCCTGCGCGGCGCTGTAGAGCCGCACGGCCTCGTCGCGTCGACCGGCGAGCCGTTCGACGTCCCCGGCGAGCACCGTGGCGCGCACCGCCGTCTCGGGGGTGAGCGTCGCGGGCTGGATCTCCGCGAGAACGGCCCGCGCCTCGTTCGTCATGCCCAGGTCGGTCGCGAGAATCCGCGCGCGCTCCATCTGCCAGTGCACCTTCCGGGACGTGTCCATCTCCTCCCGCGCAAACCGCTGCACCCAGGGCAGCGCCGCGGAGGGGTCCTTGACGCGGACGTTCTCGACGAACATGCCTTCGATCGCCCACCGCCATTCGGGCGCCACCCGCGCCAGGTCCTGCCGCGACCGCTCGATGATGGCCTGCGGAATCTCGGGCGTCGCGTACGGGTCCAGTGCGGCAACCAGCGTCGCCCAGAGGTTCGAGGACCAGTCCGCGCACGGACGCCGCTGCGCCGGCCCGGCCTGAAGGCGGCTCAGGAAGGCCTTCCGCACCATCTCCCGGTCGCCCGGCACGTTCATGTTCATCTGCGGCGGGTACACCGGCACCACGACCGGCGCCGTGCTGGAGGCGGACGCGGATCCGCGGACCGCGGTGAGCGTCACGGGGTGCTCGGCCTCGTCCTCCCAGAGCCAGAGGAACTCGTCGGCCGTCACCTCGTGGCGCTCGTCGATCTTCCACGTGAAGCGGACATCGGCCGGCGCCGCGCCGCCCGGGATGCGCGAGAACCGGAAGAGATTGACGGGGCGATCGCCCGTCCAGACGTACTTCACGCATTGCCAGTCGATCACCGGCAGCGGGAGCCCGTCCTTCGCCGCGGCGGACACGATCCGCGTCTCCCCCGAATGCAGGTACGCCGTCCGGGGCGTCGTCAGCGGCAGCTTGTCGATCGGTGTGCCGGCCGGCCGCCAGCACAGGTGCGCCTCCTGCTGGCCGGTCGTCTCGTACTGCAGGTACTCCAGGGCATGCAGCCCCGTCACCATGTCCACATAGTCGCCGAACTGGCCCTTCGCGCCGTCCTTCCGCGGCCGGTTCGCGGGCCAGCGGGCGACGAGCTTCCCGCCAATGCGGAACTCCGAAGCATCGTCCGAGATCGTGCAGAAGTAGTAGCGGCCCGGCTTCTCGATCGTCAGCCAGCCCGTGTACCACGTCATGAAGTTGTCGTCCGGCCCCAGGCGGTTCTCCGACTGGCCGACGTTGGGCACCAGCGCCAGGCGCGCGTTGCGGCCGGGCGGCCAGTCCTTCGCGATCGAAGCGGCCTTGGCCATCGACGGGGTGGCCGCCGAGGTCTCGACGTACATCAGGACGCCCGGCTTCAGGAACGCGGCCGCGGCGGCATCCGCCGGTTTCGTCTTCTGGGCCGGCAGGATGTGGACGAACGCCCGCGAGTCCGGGGGCGGGTTCTCGAAACAGACCCCGAGCCCGACGCGCGGGTTGTGCCACACGACCAGCGACTTCAACTCGCGTCCGCCCGCGTCCGTCACGACGACATCGCACGCCGGCTTCGGCAGCAGCCCGCCGTCCGGCAGCAACGCGACGTTCCCCGCCTCGGGCTGCGTGGCCGGCGTCGCGATCTCGATCTCGAACCGGTGCGTGGCCGGGTTCACCGTCCACGACGGGGCCTGCCCCCGCACCGCCCCCGCCACCAGCACCACCGCCGCCACCGCGAGCCGCTTCATCGGGCGACCTCGCTGAGCGAACGGAAGTACTCGGAGACCAGGTCGCGGTAGGCCGGCGGCGCGTCGTCGGCCGTCGAGGCCTCCTGCGCATCGATCACCGGCATCCCGGCGTCCGAGGCCATGACGGGCGTGAAGACTCCCGGGCCGAGGTCGCCCTGGGTCTGCGCCAGCGCGGCGGCGGCCCGCCGCTGGTACTCGCGGATCTCGCGGATCGACGCGCCGCTGCGCATCGCGTCCTCCGCCTGCCGCATCGCCCGCACCGCCTCGTCGAGGTTGCCCGTCCGGATGTGCGCCATCGACGCCTTGGCATAGAGCGCCTCCGCGTTGCGGCGCAGCATCGCCTGGAGGCCGAGCTCGGAGCGGGCCTGCGTCTTCGCGTCCTCGCGCGGGCCGGTGCCGGACATGCCGAGCCGGTCGCTGTAGCCGGAGCCCTTGCCCCCGCCGGTCGCCTTGGCCTCGGCGTGCCCCTCCTCCTGCACCTGGCCGGACTGCGGCGAGTCCTGCGTGCGCCGCGCCTCGATGTCGTTGTCGCCCTCGTTGATCTTCCCGGACCCCGCCACCGTCTCGCCGTCCGCCATGCCCTGGCGGCCGACCAGCGACCGGCCGTCCTGGTCCTTGTGGTCCGGGCGCTCGTTGCCCGACTTGCCCTTCGCGCTGAAGTTCGCGAACTCGCCTTCCGCGACGCCCCAGCCGGCGGGCATGTCGGCGGACCCCTGGTTCGTGGCGGAGTCGTCCGCCTCGTTCATGATGTCCTCCTCCTGCTCGAGGAGGTCGCCGATGATGTCCTCGATCTCGCTGGCGAGCGGGATCACGGGGATTTCCGGCAGTTCCTGCTGGTCGAAGTTCTCGGTATTGCGCTTGGTCGCATCGGGCTGGGCGACGAGCCACATCTCCATGTCGTCCAGCCGCTCGGTCGCGGTTTCGAGGGCCTCGAGGATCCAGTCCTCCTTCTGCAGGCCGAGTTCCTTGGCCTCGACGGACTCCGATCCGGGGACCTGCGCGACCTCCTCGTAGATCTGGAAGACGTCGGCGACCATGTCGTTGCCGACGGGCAGCTCGGGGAAGATGTGCAGGTCGGTCGCGATCTTGAGCAGCGACTCCGCCATGTTGGCCTTGAGCTCGCCGAGTTCCTCGTCGAGTTCCTCCATGTCCTTCCCGGAATGGTCCTTCTGCTGCTCGGTCTGGCGGATCGCGTCGACGACCTTCGCCTGGAGGTCCGTGAGCTTCTTCATCTTCTCGGCCGCCTCGGCGACGGCCTCGCCCATCGTCTCCGCCTTCTCCTGCGCATCCAGCGCGCGCCACTTGTTGAGCAACGCCTGGAACTCCTTGAGATGCGCCAGCGCCTGGGTCTGGAGCGGAACCGCCCTGGCTACGTCGTTCCCCTCGAGGTGACCGGCTGCGGCGACCATCGTCGGGGCGACCTTGCGTGTCTCGCACTCGGACGCGACCTGTTCGACGATCTTCGCGAAATTGGCGTCGGTCTTCGCGACCTCGGCCATGTCCCGGCGGCATACGCGGACGAACTCGCCCGTGTCCTCGGCCAGACGGTCCTGCCGGTCGACAAGCGGCTTCGGCACGGACGCCGACGCCGCGGCGGCCTTCGTCGACGTCTCCAGCACCTCCCCCTGTCCCTGCACCAGCGCGTCGAGCAGCGCGAAGAGGCCGGTCAGCTGCTTGTGCGCAGCCACGCGCGCCATCCCCTCCTCCGCCGCCGTGAGCGCGCGCAGAATCGCTCCCTCAAGGGTCACCGCGCGCCTCGCCAGGGCCGGGCGCTCGCCATCCGGCGCCTTCGGCACCCGCGCCGTGACGCCGACGACGTCGCGCATCGGGCCGGACTGCAGGTCGCGGACCACCTGTTCCAGGGCGCCGAGCGGCCGCGCCGGGTCGGCGAGCAGCAGGCCCGCACGCTTGAGGATGTCCTCCTGGACCGCGCGCACCGCATCCCACGCCTCGGGGGCCGCTCCGCCCGCCTTCTCCAGCACGGTCGTCTTCTCGAGGTTCTTCTTCTGGAGATCGACCAGGTGCGCGAGCGTCTGTCCCGACGCCGCCACCGCCGCCTGGGCGGCGACAACAGAGCCGGTCACCGCGGAATCGAAGTAGACCAGTGTCGACACCGCCCGCGGCGCCCGGGCGCCGGGCAGGTTGTCCGTCGCCGTGACGCGGTAGACCAGCGGACGTCCGCCCTCGGGCCATGCGACCTCGCGGCCATCCCAGAGCTGCTTGAACGACGACGCCCCTCCTTCCACGGGCCAGTCCGCGACCGCCACGGCGGTCTTCTGCGTGTCGCCCGGGAAGACCTGCTCCAGGGCGACCGCCACGAGCCCGTGGTCATCCGTCACCTCCCACTGGATCCGCGGCACGGCGCCGGGGCCGAGCCTCACCCGCGACGCGGGGGTCAGGATGCGGATCATCGGCGGAAGGTCGGGCGTGACCTCGATCTCGCCCGCACAGGTGGCGCCGAAGCCGTCGGCGTCGGCGATCGTGAACGCCAGGGCGCCGGATGCCGCCGCGGCGATCGATCCGGTCCATACCGTGCCGCTCTCCGCGCGGGAGAGCGCGCCGGTCCCCGAGGCGCCGGCCGCGGCCGTCGCGGAGGCCAGGTCGCGGTTGGCCTCGACCTCCACCCGGATCGTCGAGCCCTGCGGCGCGGCGATCCGCTCCTTGAGGACGTCGAAGACACGTCCGGTGGACTGCATGTAGTCCGGGGGTGTCACGCGTGCCGTCAGCCGGGCGAAGGCCGGCGGCGGGACGGCCCTCACGGTGTGCCGGGGAGCGAGGGCGTCGCCGGCACGGAAACGGTACCCGAGGTCTCCCGTCAGCCGCGGCAGCGGGTACTCGAATTTCTCCTCCCCCTGCCCCGAGAGGCGCCCGATCTGCACCGCCGTGCGCCGGTCGTCCGACGGCCAGAGTTCGACGGACACCGGCTGTCCGGCCTTGCCCTCGGCCCGCACCGAGAGCACGAGCGGCTGGCCCGAAAGCGCGCGGGCGCTGCCGGGTTCGACGGCGACGATGCGGGCGAGCGTCGCCGGGGATCTCGCGGAGAACGGGTGGGCGACGCGCAGCACCGCGTTCGCCCAGGCCGGCCCCGACCACCACCATCCGCCGCCCATCATGGCGACGGCGACCGCCAGCGCGCCGGCCGCGATCCACGCGGCACGACGGTTGCCGAGCGCGGCGGGAGACAGCCGGCCGACATCCGGAGGGGCCTCGCCGAGATAGGCCGCCACCATCGCGTCGGGTGCCGGGAGCGCCGAGAACTGGACGAAGTTGATCAGCCGGTTGTCGAGGTCCGGGAAGGCCTTCTCCAGGCGCGCCGCGATCCCCTCCGGCGTCACGTGTCGTGTCAGCACCCGCACCGTCACGACCACCGCCGTCACGGCCACCGCCGCGAGCAGCGCGAAGCACACCACCCGGCCCGCGCGCTCGTAGCGGAAGACCAGGTCGAGCACCGCCAGCACGCTCAGCAGCGCGGCGGCCGCGGCCGTGCCGGCCACCGCCCAGCGCGCCGCCTCGCGCGCGTGGACGACGCGCCCGAGCCGGAGCAGGTCCGACGCTGTGCGCCCCCCGGTCATCACCGCCCCTTTTTCACGGGTCCCAGGGGTTCCAACACCACGTCGTCGACATGGAGATCGCCGGCCTTGCCGCCGATGCCGACGACGTGGACGATCACGAATTTCACCGAGCCGTAGATCTCCCGCTGGAGATCGGACTTGAACGCGTCGGGGAACTCGAACTCCGCCGTGGACCACGCCCGCCCCACCCCGCCGAAATCGCCCGCCTTCTGGGCCCCGAAGAACAGCTGGGTGAACTTGTAGCACTTGCGGAGTTCGGCCATGTCGGGGTTGTCGTGGGGCTTGATGCCCGGGCGCCAGCGGTACCCCTCGAGCAGGATGCGGCAGTTCGGACCGGTCGTCCTGGCCGCGGCGCTGAAACGGTAGCGCGTGGCCGTGTCGATCGGGATCGGCTTGCTGTCCGCCTTCACGCCCTGGTTGATCGCGAGATCGTCGGTCTTCACGTACAGCCGGAGGACCCCCTTGCGCCCGGCCGACTCGGTCATCACGGACACGAGGTCCTTGTTCTCGGCGTACCAGCTCTCGCCCGGGAGGTTGCAGTCCGTCCGCCAGCCCGCCAGCGGATCCTTCGGATCGTCGAAGCTCCCGTTGAACACGAGGTTCGTGCGCGCCGCCTGCGCGGCAGCCGAGGCCCCCAGCGCCGCGGCCACGACCGCCGCCATCCGCCATCGTCCGCTCATCATCCGGATCCTCCGTCCTTCACCGTCCACCATACTCCCCCCGCCCCCGCCCGGCACGCCGAAACGCTCTCCTGCACAGTCGATGCCGACCTGCCGCGACCAACGGTCGCGGCCACAGCGGGAAGCCCGCCGAGCCGGACTGCGTCCTCCCTGACACCTGAACCCCGGCACCTGCCCCCCTCCGAACTTGAAACCTGGAACTTGGAACTTGAAACTCCTCGTCTACGCCATGTTCGACCGCCGCCGGACGAGCCACTCGAGGGTCAGCAGGCCCATCAGCAGGCCCAGCGTCGTCCCGTGGTTCCACATCGACCGGTAGGATACGCGCGACTCCTCGCGGCCCTCCGCCTTCAGACCGTCGACGAGCGCGCCGACCTCGCCGGGCTCGACCAGCCGGCCGCCGCTGCTCTCGGCCAGCTTCTGGAGCAGGTCGAGGTTCGCGGGCCGCGGCGTCGATTCGGCGTTGACGCTTCGGACGAAGAACGAGAACGGTCCCGACTCCACCTTCTTGCCCTCGAGCACCGCGACCGCCCGGGCCCTGTGCAGGCCCGACGCCTCGGGGGTGAACTTGAGGCCGAAGCCCGGCGTCGACTTTCCGGTCGCCGTCGTGATCGCCTGCGAGGCCATCGGGAACGGGAGGACGCGTCCGTCGGGGGCCGTGATCTCGCACGTGACCGCCGCCGCCGCGCCGTCCTCCCCGCCGACGCGGGCGGAGAGGTCGACGCCCTCGCCGAGGTAGAGGCTCGACAGGTTGCCGAAGAGGTCCACCTCGAACGCGGCGAGCTTCTCCTGTTCCGGCGACAGCCAGTTGAGCATCTGGTTCCAGAACCGCTGGTAGGGCGAGGCCTCGCCCGGCGCGAGCGCCCATCGCCACATGGACTCGGTCAGCAGCACCGCGACCTTGCCCTGTCCGTAGCGCTGCACCGCGATCAGCGGCTGCTCGCCCGACGGGGTGCGCGCGTGGGCGAGAACCGTTCCGCCGCGCGTGACCGAGGCGCCCGGGAAGACCGTCAGCACGGGCGGCAGCGCATCCCACACCGTCCCCTCGCCCTTGAACACCGGGTGCGCGCGGCCCTCGTCGGTGAGGATGACCGGGAACGTGCCCTCCTGCACGGGCGCGGCGGCCTTGCGTTCGACGGGCAGCAACTTCTTGAGCGGGCTCGTCTCGAAGCCGGCGTCGCCCCATCCCTTGGCGCCGCCGAGGAGCACGAGGTTGCCGCCCTCGGTGACGAACTTCGCGATCGCCTCGGCGCGGTCGGGGCGCAGGGTCGCGGCGTCGAGGTCGCCGAGCACGATCATCTTGTAGCCGGCCAGCTGCTCGGCGGTGAGATCGAGCGTCATCGTCCCGCGCCCGCCGTAGGTCAGAAAGCGGCCGTCGGGGCCGCGAACGAAGGCCAGCGGCGTGACGGTCCCCCCGGCCCGCAGGGCGCGGATGAGGTACTTCGATTCCCAGCGCGGCACGTCCTCGATGTAGAGCAGGCGGTTCTGCGCGTCGACGACCTGCACGGAGACGGCGCTCGCGTTGTCGTTGGTCTGCGTCTCGCCTTCCAGCGGCGGCACGTCGACGCGGTAGGTGAACGAACCGGTGGCCGGGTTCTCGAGCTGGAAGCTGACATCGCGCGTGCCGCCGCCGTCGCCGAGCTGGGTCGGGATCTCCTGCAGGAGCTGGTCGTTGCGGTAGAGGCGCACCGAGATCGCCCGCCCGGGCGGCGCCTCGCCCGAGATCGCCGCCGTCAGCTTCGATTCCCAGCCGACCACCACCCGCAGCGGCGTCTCGATCGTCTCGACGCGGACGTCCGGCGGACGCTGCACCGCGGGCACGGGCCGCTCGATGCGCACCGCGTGGATCGGGAACGGCCAGGGCCCGGACGCCCAGTCGTCGCGAAGCTCGCGCGTGTCGAGGCCGTCGCTCAGGACGAGCATGCCCGCGACCGGCTGCCCGCGATGCAGGCCGGCCAGCCGCTCGATCCCCGCGCGCAGCCGCGTCGACGCGCCGTCCGGGGTCAGCTCCGCCGCGGCCGCGGCATCGATCCGCGCCCCGGTCTCGGCGCCGAACGGGTGGACGTCCACCGCGAACCGGTCGGCCGCGGCCCTCGGCCAGCCCTGGCGCAGCACCGCGCGCGCCGTGTCCCAGCGCGTCGTCCCCGCGCCGTCGAGCGCGGTCGCCATGCTCGCGGACGTGTCGACGAGCACCAGCAGGCGGGGGCGCAGCATCTCCCGGTCCGCGTGGCGCACGGAGGGCATCCACAGGCACCAGCCGAGCCCGGCGAGGAACAGCACGCGCATCACGAGCAGCAGCACGCCCAGCCGGTCGAGTCGCAGGAGCCACCACGCCAGCAGCACGCAGAGGGCGACCGCCGCGCCGGCGGCCGTCCAGAGGCTCCAGGCCGGCATCGTGTGCTCGAAGATCCATGCGCCGGGGCCGTTCATGCGCCCTCCACCCGGACGCGGCCCGAGGCCTCGACCGTCCACCGGTTGCGCCGGGCCGCCGTGCGGCGGCTGACACGGTTCGCCATGCCGAACTCCAGGACCGCGAAGACCAGCGCGATCCACAGCACCAGTTCGCCCAGCGGCCGGCCGACACGGTGTTCCTCGACGCGGCGCGCCAGTTCCTCGCGGTCGCGCGCGACATGGACCTGCTTCGACCCGATCAGCTTCGACACGTCGTCGGCCTCGACCGGCGTGAGGTCGGATTCCCTTCGGTCGACGTTGATCGCGACCACCGGGCGCTTCGTGCCCGCCGCGTCGGTGGTCTCGTACCCGCCCGGCACGCGGGCCACGTCGATCTGGAGATCGGTGCGTCCATCGCGCTGCACGGGCCGCACGGCCGCCCTGGATCCGTCCGGCGCCACCAGCGGGCTCCTCTCGGTCAGTCCGGCCGAGACGGGCAGCACGACATCCCGCCCCGCCGGAAGCCAGAGCGGCTCGCGGACCAGGCCCGCGCCGTGCCTCACGATCTGGTGCATCAGCGGCAGGAAGATCGGCGTCAGCGGGAGACTGCTCCACGAGCGGTCCGCGGAGACCGTGAAGAGCAGCACGCGTCCCGCGCCGAACGGACGGGCCATCAGCAGCGGCGCGTCATCCTCCATCGCGATCAGCGTCTCCGCGTCCGCCGCGGGGGCCGCGAGACGGGCCGACCTCTTGAGCGCAATCGCCGGCACGACGCCGGGCGGCAGGAGCAGACCGTGGAAGAGCGGGTCCGCCGGCTTCTTCAGGCGCAGGGTGCGGCGGCCGGAGCCCGCGGGGATCTCGTCGACGCCGACCGGCTTCGCGGGCAGCCAGGAGAGGTTGTCGTAGTCCGTCGGCCCGCCCCGGTCGCCGGGGAAGACCGCGACGAGACCGCCGTCCCGGATGTAACGTTCGAGTTCGAGCAGCATGGCGCCGCCGAGCGGCGCCGCATTGCACAGGAAGATGCACCCCTGCCCCTGCGATGTCTGCGGCGCCCATTCGCCGGCCGCAAGCACGCGCGGGAGCATGCCCGTCGTCCGGGCGCCGGGGCTGAGGGCGCGCGACAGGAAGACGAGGTCGCCGTCGTCCCCGACGCACAGGACCGGCACCCGGTCGCGGACCCGGAGGACGGCGTGGAAGACGTCGTCGAGGGCCAGGCCATCCGGAGCGGTCGCAACGCTCGCGGCATGGACGCCGGGCGCGAGGTCCGGCAGCGGGAAGGTCGACTCGGTGGCGGCCTGTCCCGCGGGGAGGGTCTGCCGGGCGACCTCGCGCCCGCCGATGGACAGCGTCAGCGTGGTGTCCCGCGCCGGCCCGCTCTGCATCGTCCGCACGGCCAGCTGGGCCGGCGTCCCCGAGAGCAGAAGGGACGGCTGCACCTCGACCGGCGCGGAGTTCTCGGGCGCGCCGGCGCCAAGCAGCGCGGCGAAGAAGACGATCCGCTCGTCGACGGCCTCCGGGTCCCACACCGCGGCGGACTGGTTCGTGGCCCCGGTCTCCGAGGCCCGCACGCCACCTGCCTGGAAACCGCTCCACGTGAGGGCCTGCCCGTCGGTGACGATGTAGACCTCGCGTTCGCGCGAGCCGGACTCCTTCAGCGCGTCGCACGCCGCCCGAAGCGCGGGCGCAAGGGCCGCGGCGCCGCCCTCGGGCTCCTGCTGGCGGACCTGTCCCTCGAGGAACTTGACGTCCGGCGTCGGGGCCGCCGCGAGGGCCGTGACCTGCTCGCCGGCGGCGTAGAGGCAGGCGCGATCCCCCGCGCCCAGGTTCCCGAGGATGTTGAGCACGACCTGCCGGGCGTCCTCCCAGACCTTCCGCCCCCCGGTCTCGTAGGTCATGCTGTACGAAACGTCCCACACGATCGCCACGTCCCGCCGCGACCGCCCCAGGAAGCCCGCGGTGCGGCTGCGGACGACCGGCAGCGCGAAGGCGAACGCGAGCAGCAGCAGGAGCAGCGTGCGCAGCACCCACAGCAGGAAGTTCTCCATGCGGACGCGGTGCGAGGACTGCCGCTGGGCCCGTTGAAGGAAGCGGATCGTCGGGAAGCGGATCCGGACCGCCCGCCGCCGGGCGAGGAGATGCAGGATCAGCGGGATCGTCGCCGCGAGCCCGGCCCACAGGAACATCGGATTGAGGAACGACCACATGGCGGTCAGCGCGAGAAGCGCTTGCGTTCCTCCAGGTAGGCGCGGACGAAGAGGTCGAGGTCGCGCTTCGTGTTGACGAGCCGGTAGTCGACGCGCAGCTGCGCGCAGGCCTGCCGGTGCTTCTCGATGAAGTCGCCGAAGGCCTTGCGGTACTCGTCGCGCATCGACCGCGGGTCGGCGCCGATCTTCTCGCCGGTCTCCAGGTCTTCGAACTCCGCGCCGCGCGGGAACGGCAGCTCGATCTCGGCGTCGTCGAGGACGTGGAAGACGATCACGTCGTGGTGCTGCCGGCGGAAATGGGCGAGCGCAAGGGCGATCTCGTCGGGGTCGTCGAGCAGGTCGCTCATCAGCACGATCAGCGCGCGGCGCTGGATGTCGTCCGCGATCCGGTGCAGCGCCATGGCGGTGCGGGTCTTCTTCGCCGGCCGCGCCTTCTCCAGGGTCGCGAGCATGTTGGAGAAGTGGGCGAACGAATTCCGCGCCCCGATGGCGACGTTGAGCTTCTCCGAGAACAGGTAGAGGCCGGCCGAGTCGCGCGTGCGGATCACGACGTAGCCGAGCGCCGCGGCGAGTCTCACCGCGTATTCGAACTTCGTCACCCCGGCCGATCCGTAGTCCATCGACGCGCTCCGGTCGATCACCAGGTACACGCGAAGGTTGGTCTCATCCTCGTACCGGCGGATGTAGTAGCGGTCGGTCCGGCCCAGGACTTTCCAGTCCAGACGCTTCGGGTCGTCTCCCGCGATGTAGGCGCGGTGGTCGGCAAACTCGGAGCTCGCGCCGCGGAACGGGCTGCGGTGGCGGCCGGCCAGCGAACCCTCGACCACGTAGCGGGATTGAAGCGTCAGCCGGTTCAGCCGGGAGAGCTCGGCGGGACTCAGGAACTTGTTGATGCTGACGGACATGTCAGGAGGTGAGTTTCAAGTTCCAGGTTCCAAGTTTCAAGTTCGCGCCCGGCCGGGTCTTCCGTCTTCCGTGTTTCGTCTTCATGGCGCCGCGGCCGGCGGCGCCAGGAGCGCCCAGTAATCGCCGTCGCTCATCACGAGCAGGCGGTCCGACGCCCACGCCAGCGACCACCCGGCCACCTTGGCGCCGACGGAGACCACCGGCCGCTCGCCGCCCGCCTCGAACAGGAACGCGGCGGCGCCGCCGGCGCCGGAGGAGACGCGGCGCACCGGCTTCGGCGGCGTCGCGCCGGCCCCGTACGGACGCGCCAGGGCTTCGGCAAGATCCGACGTCGGCCCCAGCGCCGGCGACAGCAGGCGGTAGCGCTGCCCGCGCGTGCCGCGGATGACTTTGAACCCGTCGATCGAGTACTGCCACGGCGAGCCGAACCGGTCCACGATCGGGGGCCGCTGCGCCTCCGGCAGGGCGCGAAGGGGCTCGATCGTCGAGGGATACGCCACGTCCTTCTGGTACTGCGCCCGCAGCGCCGCGCGGACCCGTTCGCGGTCCAGGCGCGTCAGCCACCGCCGCGCCATCTCGGCGGCGGCCTGCTCGAGATGCGTCGCCTTGCCCAGCGACATCGCCTCCAGGGTCGTCGTCGCATCGTTGGTCGCCCCCGACTGGAGAAGATGCCACGCCGCGAAGCCGCGGAAGACGGGACGGAGTTCGCCCGACGGGAACTGCTGCTCCGCCGCGCGCCACGCGGCCGCGTGGGCGGCGTGGTTGGAAGGCGCCTTCGCCTGGGCGCGCCAGAGGGCCATCGCATGGTCCTGCTCGTCGGCGCCCGCCGCCCCGGGGACCAGGCATGACGCCAGCCCCGCGATCCAGACGGCCCACCCCCGGATCCTTGCCATGATTCCTCTCGACTCCCGCGCCGGCCCGCGGCTGCAGCCGGCGCGAACCACCATAACAGCCCGGTCCGCCCGTGCAAAGCGCCGCGGCGCCGTCGATGTTCGATTGCACCGCCCGGCCCGCGCGACTACAGTGCCGCTCATGATCGAACCGGCACACCAGGTCCCCGCCGCGCCCCGGATCGTTCCAACGCGTCGCTTCGGACGGACAGGACTCGACATGCCCGTCTTCACGTGCGGCGGCATGCGCTACCAGCATTCGTGGAAAGACCTCGCGGCCGCCGACATCCCCGCGGACGCCCAGGCCAACCTCGAGGCGTGCGTGCGCCGGGCGCTGGACCTCGGCATCAACCACATCGAGAC
Source organism: uncultured Verrucomicrobiota bacterium (assembly GCA_964402695.1). Lineage (GTDB taxonomy): Bacteria > Verrucomicrobiota > Kiritimatiellia > PWTM01 > PWTM01 > VGWF01. The sequence continues at coordinate 7,715 of CAYODK010000012.1, read as the reverse complement.
CGCCCGCGGCTACGGCTCGTCGGAGGCCCAACTCGGGCACATCCTCCCCGCCCTGCCCCGCGAACGCATGATCGTGCAGACCAAGGTCGGGCCGAAGGACACCGCGGAGGAGTTCATCCGGACCTTCGAAACGTCCCTCGGACACCTCCGGCTGGAGCACGTCGACCTGCTCGGCATCCACGGCATCAACAACGACGCGATCCTCGCACAAACCCTCCGCAGGGGCGGCACGCTGGAGGGCGCCCGCCGTCTCCAGCGCGAGGGACGCGTCCGCTTCGTCGGCTTCTCGACCCACGCCCCCGCCGCGCCGATCATCCATGCCGCCGGGACGGGCGAGTTCGATTACGTCAACCTGCACTGGTACTTCGTCAACGAGTTCACGTGGCCCGCCGTCGAGGCCGCGACGCGGCAGGATATGGGCGTCTTCATCATCAGCCCGAACGACAAGGGCGGGAAACTGCAGGAGCCGACCGAGAAGCTCGTCCGCCTCTGCGCACCGCTGACGCCCATGGCGTTCAACGACCTCTTCTGCCTGACACGCCCGGAGGTCCACACGCTGAGCCTCGGCGTGTCCCGGCCCTCGGACTTCGACGCGCATGTCGATGCGCTGCGGCACTACGACCGCCGCGCGGAGGTCTCCGCCGAGATCGCCGGCCGGCTCCGCGACGAGATCCGCCGCGTCCACGGCGCCGACTGGGCCGACCGCTGGTCCGAGGGCCTGCCCGAGTGGGAGGACGTCCCCGGCCACGTCAACGTGCGCGAGATCCTGCGACTGTGGACCTACGCAACCGCGCTCGACATGGTTGCCTTCGCGAAGATGCGATACAACCTGCTCGGCAACGCCGAACACTGGTTTCCGGGCTGCAACGCCGCGGAGCTCGACGAGGCCGCCCTCCGCCGCGCCGTCGCCGACAGCCCCTTCGCCGAACGCATCCCCGGCATCCTGCGCGACGCCCACAAGCTGCTCTTCGAGCAGCCCGCCAAGCGGCTCAGCGAGTCGGAGGATTAGCCTTCCAACTTCCGGATGATATGCCGGGCGAGGTATTCCTTGATCTCGCGAGGCGGGGCACGGGCTGACAGGCTCCCGTCTTGGGGTTCTGATACCAATCGTGCCGCCCACCACGGCGGATCAGGAGACACCCGACCCCTTCGATCTTTCGGATCAGATCGATTCGTTTCATGCGCATGCCAGTGGACTGGGCCCGAACCTCACCCGAGATGAGATCAGCCACCGGACCTGTCACCGGGATTGTCCCGGTGGAACGGGAAGCCGCCGTTCACTCACGAGGCGCCCTGCCCCATCCCTCCAGGCCGTGGGGCCCCGCCCATTCGCAGGACTCGACGCGCAGGGCCGGACTGCGTCATAGTCGATCCATCATGAACTCCATGAAGTTCCCTGCCCTCGTGTCCTTCCTCTTTGCCGCCTCCTGCGCCACCGCCGGCCTGCCGGACGCCGACCTGCGCGGTGGCGCGCCGAAGACCACGGACACGCCGTGGACCTTCACTCCCGCCGCCTCTCGCGCCGAATGGGAGGCGCGCGCGAGGGACATCCGCGAACAGATCCTCGTCAGTTGCGGCCTCTGGCCGATGCCGGCGCGCACGCCGCTCCAGGCCCGCGTCTTCGACCGCGTCGAACGCGACGGCTACAGCATCGAGAAGGTCGACCTTCAACCCTGGCCGGGAGTCCATCTCGGCGGCAATCTCTTCCGCCCGCTCGGCCGGGGCGCCGGCCCGTTCCCGGCGATCCTGAACCCGCACGGCCATTGGACGAACGGCCGGATCGAGGACGGCGAGCGAGGCGGCATCCCGCCCCGCTGCATCGCCTTCGCCCGCCAGGGCATGATCGCGCTCTCGATCGACATGATCGGCTACAACGACACGATGCAGTTCGGCGACCACCGGAAGTGCTTCCAGGACGCGACCAACGCGCTCTGGGGCATCAGCGTCATGGGACTGCAGACGTGGAACGCGGTCCGCGCGCTGGACTTCCTCGCGTCGCTGCCGGACGTGGATACGAACCGCCTCGCCTGCACCGGCGCCTCGGGCGGCGGCACGCAGACCTTCATGCTCGGCGCCCTCGACGACCGCCTCGCCGCGGTCGCCCCGATCGTCATGGTCTCGCACACCATGCAGGGCGGCTGCGTCTGCGAGAATGCGCCCGGACTCCGCATCCGCCACTTCAACGTCGAGATTGCCGCCGCCGCCGCGCCGCGCCCGCAGATCCTCGTCGCGGCCACCGGCGACTGGACCCGCGCCACGCTGGAGGTCGAGGGTCCCGCGATCGCCTCGGTCTACCGGCTCTTCGACGCATCCGACCGATTCCATGCCGTCCGCCTGCCCTACGGCCACAACTACAACCAGGAAACCCGCGAGAACGTATACGGCTGGTTCGGGAAGTGGCTCCGCGATCGACCGGGCTCCGCCCCGATCCCGGAGGCGCCTCACCCGAAGGAGCCGGACAGCGTCTACCGGGTCTTCCCCGACGGCCCGCCGGCCGGTGCGCTGACGGAGGCCGAGTTCGCCGGCCGGCTCGTCGCGGCGGCTCGGCAGTCATGGACGGCCTCGCTCCCGCCCCCCGGCGCACCGCGCGACGCGTTCATCGGCCGGTGGATGCCCGCGTGGCGTCACACGCTGCAGGTCGACCCTGCGTCCGCCGGGCTGCTGGCGGTCACGCAGTCCTGCGAGGTTGCGGCATCGGCGACGGTGACACGGTTGGCGATCGGTCGCGAGGGTCGTGGAGACCGGGTGTCCGCCGCCCTCCACGCGCCGGCAGGCGTCACGGGTGGCTTATGGGTCGTGACTGCGGGCGCGCCGGATCCGTCCGCCCTGGTGCGATGCCTGGCGGACCACCGGATGACCGTGCTCTGCATCGATCCCTTCGGCCTGGCCGCCGCCGCCGGCAACGGCGCAGCGCGCGACTACACGAAGAAGCACTTCACGACGTACAACCGGACCGATGCGCAGGAATCGGTCCAGGACTTCCTGACCGCAGCCGCCTTCGCCCGGGCGAACGGAGCATCCCGCGTCGTACTGTGCGGACTCGGCCGCGCGGGACCCTGGGCGATGCTCGCCGCGCCCGGCGCCGACGCCGTGGTCGCCGACGCCTGCGGCATCGACCCGTCGGATGACCAGGCTCTGCTGGCCCGCGATTTCTTCGTGCCCGGCCTGCGGCGGATCGGAGGCCTCGAGGGGCCGCTGGTTCTCGCCGGACCGCGTCCCGCGCTCCTGCACAACACGGCGGGCCGGTACCCGGCCGCGAGCCTCCGTGCCGCGCATGGCGGGTTGCTGGAGGTGTCCGACGGGGCGGCCGACGCCGGCCGGATCGCGGCATGGATCGACCAACACGGGCGTTGACAGGCCGCCTTCGATCTGGTTTATTGCAACGGTTTTTCCGACGCCTTGTGACCTCTCGGACGTCGGATACGGTTCTGGTGTGGGGGTATAGCTCAGTTGGGAGAGCGCTTGAATGGCATTCAAGAGGTCAGGGGTTCAACTCCCCTTACCTCCACCACCGAAAACCTTGAGAAATCGAGGTTTTATTCCAAGACTTCACCGGTTGAACCCTTGTTTTTGGGCCCCGACTTTGGCATTTCTTTGCCCCTTTCGCCCTGACGTTGTATACTCTCGCGTGTGCTTGTCCGAGAAGGCACACACCGGCGGGAGGACACATCATGGCCAAGGTCGAGATCAGGAACGGCAGCAGATGGTGGTACGGCCGGCTCAATGTGGGCGGCCAGCGGCGGGCCAAGAACCTGGGCATCGCCGTCGAGGGGATCCGGCCCTGCCGACAGTACCCTGACGGGGACGAGGAGTTTCTCGAATCCCGGGTCAAGGCGGAGGCGAAGCTCGAATCCGCCCGGGCCGAGTCGCTGAAGAAGGGCCAGACTCAGGACCTCCTGCAGGCCATTCACCAAGCCCGCACGGGCAAGACGGTGGGCACCATCTTCCTGGATGACTTGGCGCCGAAGTGGGAGGCCATCCCCCGCCGGCGGTCGGTCGCCCCCTCCTATATCCAGTGGGGCCGAAGCGTCCTCGCCAGCTTCGTCGACTTCCTCCGCACCCAGCGGCCGCCAAAGACCGAGATGTGCGATGTCGACGAGGATCTGGCCCAGGCGTTCATGGACCAAGAGCGGGCCCGCGGCGTCGCGCCGCGCACGTGGAACGCAGAACTCATGCTGCTTCGCAGCGCCTTCAAGCATCTCCGCCGACACGCCGGGATGCCCGAGAACCCGTTCGAAGGCATCCCCACGCTTGAGGACAGCCCGATCCACCGCAAGCCGTTCTCGCCCGACGATCTGCAGGCCATTCTCCAGGCCGCCACGAGTGACCCCCTCCTCCACCCCATCATCGTTGCGGGCATGTGCACCGCCATGCGGCTCGGCGATGTCTGCCTGCTGAAGTGGGCCGATGTCGACCTGAAGAACCGGTTCGTCAACGTGAAGACCAGCAAGACGCAGACGCGCGTTTCGATTCCGGTCTTCCCCCTCCTGCACCGTACACTCTGCGCCCTTCCCCAGACCGGCGCCTACGTCTTCCCGGAAGTCGCGCGCCTCTATAAGGACGGCCACGACGCGATCAACCGCCGGCTTCAGAAGATCTTCGCCAAGGCGGGATTCTTCAACAAGACCCAGAAACGCAAGACGCTCGCCGCCCCGGGCCGCCCCGAGAACTGGCCGGAGCTCGCCGCCGGGAAGGTGAACGACGCCCCCCTCCCCGATGCCCGCAAGGCGAAACTCCTCCAGGTGCTCTCCCTCTACGCCGCTGGCGCCGGGACGGGGGCCATCGCCAAGGCGGCGGACGTCAGCAAGGGGTCGGTCTCGAACCACCTCCACGCGATCGAGACGATAGCCGGCTTCCCGATCGTTCGCCGCCTTGTCTCCCGCGCGACGACCGCGGCACCCCACCGTGCGGACATGCGCGTGGAGAGAGCGCATGGACTCCGCGACGCAAGCATCCGCGGTTTCCACAGTCTCCGCACCACGTGGGTAACCCTCGCGCTTACCGCCGGCATTCCCATGGACCTGGTCCGCAAGGTCACGGGTCACCAGACGGCGGACATCGTCCTTGCGAACTACTTCCAGCCCGGCCGGGAGCAGTTCCGAAAGGTCCTGCAGTCCAAGATGCCCGCGCTCCTGTCCGACGGGGCCAAGACGCCGCTGGAACAGGCCATCGAGATCCTCGGCGGCGCCAAGGCCAAGACCTGGCGCAAGTGCATCGACGAGGCCCTCGCACTGTTGAAGGAACAGGCTGCCTGACGGGCAGTGCTGCACTTCAGACCGGTGTCTTCCGCCGCATGGGGCGCCGCTGTGTTGCACAGAAGCTATCATCCTGATAGTATTTGTGCGGACGGCAAACCATGAAGACTTCAGCGGACAGGCTCTTTGAGATCGCGGAAGGGCAGCAGGGTTACTTCACCGCCGGCCAGGCGGTCGCATCGGGCTATCCGACTGCCAACCACGGTCGCCAGTGCCGCAACGGTCAATGGACCCGCGAGTACCGCGGCATCTACCGTCTCACCCGGTTCCCCGCGTCACCCGAAGGGCAGTACGCACTCTGGGCGCTCTGGTCTCGCGGCCGGGCCGGCGAGCCCCAGGGAGTCTACTCGCACCAGACGGCACTCAGCCTCTTCGATCTCTCCGACCTAATGCCGTCCCGGCTGCACATGACCGTGCCGCCGGGCTTCCGCCGCAATGCGCCGATTCCCGACGCCCTCGTCCTCCATGTCGCGCGGCTCGACAAGGCCGAGGTCGAAATCCGCCGGGGCTACCGCATCGAAAGGCCCCTCCGCGCCATCGCCGACCTTCTCGACGAAGGCGCCGTGGATCCGGCCCACCTCCGCGCCGCCCTCCGGCAAGCCCTCGACCGCGGCCTCATCACGCGCACGGAGTTCGCCCGGCATCCCGCCCATGACCGGCTGCAGGCCCTCCTCAAACGAGGCGCCGCATGACGCCGCCCTACACCACCGCCACCGCATTCCGGCAGGCCCTCGAAGGCCGGCTGATGAACATGGCTCGCGCCGAGGGCGTCGACATCCAACGGCTCCGCCGGCAGGTCGCCTTCGACCGGCTTCTCTGCCGTCTCTTTCATGCGCCGTCTCCCCCGTGGCTCCTCAAGGGCGGCTACGCGATGGAACTGCGCATCGCAGGCGCCCGCACCACCCGCGACGTCGACCTCGGCCTCCGCGCCCCCATCGCCGGCCCGGGCAAACTCAACGACCGCATCCTCGCCGCCCTCCAAGACGCCGCCGCCGCCGACCTTGGCGACTCCTTCACCTACACCGTCGGCAGCCCCATGCAGGATCTCGACGGCGCACCCTACGGCGGCGCGCGATTCCCCGTAGAGGCGCGCATGGACGGCCGGACCTTTGCCCGATTTCACATTGACGTCGGCGCCGGCGATGCCGTCATCGAGCCCCCCGACGAGGTCCGCGGCCGCGACTGGCTCGGCTTCGCCGGCATCGCAGCCCCCGTCTTCCCCGCGATTCCCAAGGAACAGCAGTTCGCCGAGAAGGTCCACGCCTACACCCATCCCCGCGACGGCGTCCCCAACAGCCGCGTGCGCGACATGGTCGACATGTACCTGCTCGTCCGCCTCGGCCTCGATCCCGACGCCACCCGCGCCGCACTCCGAGCCACCTTCCAGTGCCGCGCCGTCCAATCGTTGGAAGCTGTCCTGCCGCCGCCGTCCAGCGATTGGATGAAACCCTTTGCCGCCCTCGCCGCCGAGTGCGGCCTCGCCGTTGACCTCGACACCGCCTTCGCCGTCGTCGCCGCGTTCTACTCCGGCCTCGGAATCAGTCCTGCCGCGTGACGGTTTTCGCTCTGCCGCCGGCGGCCGCATGTTGCATCGGGCGGCGCGCGTCTCCTCTGGGTTTTTCCCCCAGACCCGCCTTTGCACGCATCCCTTTTCGCTGTCTGTTTCACTTGATTCGGCCGAGGTGTCTTCCTAGACTTCCCGCATAGGTCTGTGGTCCGGAGGACTGGCCGCGTGAACATTAATTCGGGAGGTATGACAGCGCAATTCCGACTCCCAATTGTGTGTTGGATCGGCTTCCGATGCTCGCGAAAGGCCTCCATCGATTACTTGAGCGGTTGGTGGTTCCGAAGGGACAACACCATCAGGAGCGAATGCCCGTGCCTCTACCTTGAAGAGCGAAATCGGCTTAAGAAGTGGAAGGGCTACTGGAATCGGAGCCTGCAACAAGTCAGCGAAGAAGTTACCCAGGCTGAGGAAGCAGCACGGCGGGAGTGCCAGTGAGAATACCGAGTCACTACCGCGTTACCATGGCGCTGCTTGCGGCACTGGCACGTGCCATAGTGCCCTTCCTCGTGGCGCGCATGCTGGATCCGCCGGGTAGTGGAGCGTCGCCTAAGTACACAATGCAACTTGGCGTAAGCCTGATGCTGCTCTGCGAATGGCTCAACTTCCTATTTCTCATCACGGCGGCTTATGCGATGCGGAACATTTTTCACGGCCGCTGGCAGACCACGGTTGGCTTGATAGCGGCGATCGCTCTCTGGATCTCTTCCGCGGCGCATAGCTGGTTCGTCCAGTACCCGGCGATGATCTTCTGGATCGACATCGATCGTTCGCTTCCCGCGCAAGCACTATCACTCTCTGCGACACGCACCTTTGCTCCGCTATTTAGGTCCGCAGCCGACTTACTAAACCTCTCATATTTGTCCCGACATCAAGCGGCGTAGGCGGTTGAGGGC
>CAYODK010000011.1:10710-59312 GCA_964402695.1 uncultured Verrucomicrobiota bacterium | reverse complement strand
CCGGCCGCGTGCGCGGACGGCGCGGGCGGGGGTGCCGCCCCGCCGGCCGGCGGAACGGAACGGCCGACCGACCGGGTGGAGTCGCTTGACTTCCCCGATCGCCTTCGCGCCTCGCTCCGCCCGGACGACCCGGGCATTGTCCTCGCCTACGAGCTCTCGTTCCGCCTGCTCGGCATGACCCTCTTCCGGCTCGGCGAGATGCGCATCGAGGCGATGACCGGCCACATGGCCGACGACCCGGCCAGGTCGCCCGCCTGTCTGCTCGACTGCCGCATGAGCCCGCCGGCCGCGGCCGATCCGCGCGCCGTCCTCCGCGACCGGTTTGTCCTGCTCGCCGACGCCGGCGGACGGAAAACGCTGGCCTTCGCTCAGCTTGCGGACAAGTCCTACCGCATTCTCGGCGGCCGTCCGAAACGCTACCTCCGCTTCGACGTGAATGACTACCGCGGCCCCGAGCCCTACACCTTCCGGACGAACCTGATCACCGGCACCAGCGCCGCCCGCATCGGCGAGCGCCCCGGCCGAGAACGGCCCGGCGAATCCGTCATGGCCCTCCTGAACCTGCTCGCCGACGTCCACGCGGGCGCGCAGGCCGGCGTCGACGAGCGGTCGAGCCCGAGGTTCTTCGCGCATGTCGACGGCGAAGTCCGGCCCTTTGTCGTCCGCACATCCCGCGGCGACCCTCCGGGTGACTACCCCCGCGAGCGCATCGACGCGTTGCGCGCCGACGTCACCTCGGCCCCCGAGGCGAAGACCCATCGCGGACGGCTGAACGCATGGGTCCTGCCCTTTCCCGACATCGCCCGGGAGGCCGGCCACGCCCTGTCACCCTCCCCCGCCCGCCCGCCGCCCGTTCCCATTGTCCCCCTTGCCGCGGATGTCGAGCTTGCGGTCGGCACCGTGCGCGCCGTATTGAAGAGCCTTGCTCCTGCGGCCGGGCCTTCCGGCGATCCGGCGTCGGGCGGCACGGGAGTCCAGAACGGGAAGCGGCCATGACGCGGCGGGAAAGGTCCCGGACGATGGCCGTCGTCACCGCTCGCCACCGGGACGTGAGGGCATGACGATGCCCCGGCGCATGGGCAGCGGATTCGGCGGGATGCTGTTCTTCACCCTCTTCTGGTGCAGTCTCACCGGCGTGTTCGTCGGCTTCATCGTATACGGTTTCGCGCGGGCCGCGGATGCGAAGCGGCGCTTTGTGCCGGCCGAGGGCCGCGTGATCGAGAGCCGGGTCGACGCCCACTTTGACAGCGACGGCAACACCTACGGCTTCAAGATCCGCTACACGTACGAGGCCGGCGGGACGACGCACGAAGGGAATCGGTACGCCTTCGGCGAGATGAAATCCTCGGACGGACAGGCCCGCGCCCGGGAACTCGTGCAGCAGCATCCCGCGGGGTCGCCGATCACCGTCTACTTCGATCCGAAGGACCCGGCCGACTCGGTCATCGTCCGCGACCCGGACCCCTCCCTCTACTTCATGATCCTGTTCCTGACGCCCTTCGTCCTCGTCGGCCTCGGCATGGGCACCGCCACGTTCATGATCCCGGCGAAACGGCGCGCGAAGGCGCGCTTCATGGAAGCCCCCGCCCGCGTGCCATGGGAGATCCCCGGATGGGGTGTTCTGGAGCAGGGCTTCGGCGGCTACGTCGTCCGCCCCCGTGCGTCCGTCGGCGGGCTGCTGATGGCCGGCGCGATCGGCATGGGCGTGACGTGTTTCCTGGGTATCTTCGCCGTGGGGATCTTCGGTGGCGGATTCGGCGGGGCGCGGCCGGCCGTCGCGCTGGGGGTTGTCGGGCTCGGACTCGGGCTCGGGGCGCTGGCTGCCTGGCGGACCGCCGCCGCCGTGCGGAACAAGGCGGTCCTGTCGATCGATCCTTCGGCACGAACCGTCCGTATCCGGAGCCCCTTGCGCGACGTCGAGGTTCCCTTCGGCGCGATCGCCCGATGGAAGGTGAGGAGGATGTTCAACCCGCGGCAGGTGAAGCGCGAGGGCGAATCGCCCATGGTCCCGCTGGTGGCCGTCGAGATGACCGATGGCACCGAGGTGCCCGTACACGTCTTCGGCGCCGGCGAGGGCCAGGCTGACATCGCCCGCAAGGCGGCCCACGCTTTCAGCCACTGGACCGGCCTCGCCGTTCCCGACGTGGCGCTCGAATCCGCCGGGCCGGGCCCCGACGCCCCCACGCTCCGGGCCGCCCTTTCCGGGGCCCGCGCGGCCGCGGCGGAGGCCCGTTCGCTCCGCGACCTGACCTGACGCCCGGCGCGGCGGTCAACCGCCCGCGACCCGGATGGCGGCGTGGTACTCCTGGAGCGGACGGACCGTCCAGTCGTTGATCCTGCGCGCGGCGATGCCCGCCGCCGCGGCCGCCGCCGCGGCCACCGTGGTGAAGTACGGGATCCGGTGCCGGATCGCCGCCTTGCGGATGTAGGAATCGTCCAGCGCGCCCAGTTTGCTGCCGGGCGTGTTGACGATCATCTGGATGGCCCCGTTCTTGAGCGCGTCCACGATGTTGGGCCGCCCCTCGTGCAGCTTCAGGATCGCCTCGGCCTCCACGCCGTGTTCCGCGAGGAACCGGCGGGTGCCGTCGGTGGCGAGCAGCCGGAAGCCGAGTTCCGCAAACCGGCGCGCGGCTTCGGCGAGCCGGGGCCCGCGATCCCGTTCGCCGACCGTCAGCAGCACGGATCCGGCCGAAGGCAGGGCCGACTTCGCGGCATCCTGCGCCTTGTAGAAGGCCATGCCGAAGTCCGGCGCCAGCCCCAGCACCTCGCCGGTCGACCGCATCTCGGGCCCGAGGACGGGGTCCACCTCCGGGAACATCGAGAACGGGAACACCGATTCCTTGACGCCGCAATGCGGGAACGTGCGCGGCCGGAGGTCGTAGTCCTTGAGCGTCTTTCCGAGCATGATCTCGGTCGCCACGCGCGCCATCGAGAGGCCGCACACCTTGGACACGATCGGAACGGTGCGCGAGGCGCGCGGGTTCGCCTCAAGCACGTAGACCTTGTCGTCGCAGATCGCATACTGCATGTTCATCAACCCGACGACCTTCAGCTCCCTCGCGATGGTCTGCGTGTACTCCACGATCGTGGCGAGGTGGCGCTCCGGGATGCTGACCGGCGGAAGCACGCACGCGGAATCGCCGGAGTGGATCCCGGCCTGCTCGATGTGCTCCATCACGGCCGGGACATACGCGGCCGTGCCGTCGGCGATCGCGTCGGCCTCGCACTCGAGGGCGTTCTGGAGGTAGCGGTCGATCAGGATCGGCCGGTCCGGCGTGACGTCCACCGCGCGCGCCACGTAGTCGCGCAACGCCGCCTCGTCGTACACGATCTCCATCCCGCGGCCGCCGAGCACGTACGAGGGCCGCACCATCAGCGGGTACCCGATGCGGGACGCCACCGCCACGGCCTGTTCGACCGTCGCCGCCATGCCGCTCTCGGCCATCGGGATGTTCAACCGGTCCATCACCTGGCGGAAGCGGTCGCGGTCCTCGGCAAGATCGATCGTCTCGGTCGTCGTCCCGAGAATCCGGACGCCGGCGTCCTCGAGCTGCTTCGCCAGGTTCAACGGCGTCTGGCCGCCGAACTGGCAGATGACGCCCATCGGCTTCTCCTTGGCGTAGATCTGCAGCACATCCTCGACCGTCAGCGGCTCGAAGTAGAGCTTGTCCGAGGTGTCGTAGTCGGTCGACACGGTCTCGGGGTTGCAGTTCACCATCACCGTCTCGTAGCCCATCGCGCGCAGGGCCATGGCGGCGTGGACGCAGCAGTAGTCGAACTCGATGCCCTGGCCGATGCGGTTCGGTCCGCCGCCGAGGATCATCACCTTGCGCGGGTTCGAACTGGCGGGGATCGCATCGGGCGCGTTGTAGGTCGAGTAGTAGTAGGCCGCGTTCTCGACGCCGCTGACGGGCACGGCGTGCCAGCCCTCCACGACGCCCATGCGCGTGCGCTGGTCCCGGATCGCGCGTTCCGGCACGCCGAGGATCTGCGCGAGATAACGGTCCGAGAAGCCGTCCCGCTTGGCCTCCGCCAGCAGGGCGTCCGGCAGGCTCCCGCCCTTGTGCGCGAGGATGCGCTGTTCGAGCTCGACGAGCTCCTTCATCTGCGTGATGAACCACGGCTTGATCGCGGTGCGGGCGTACAGGTCCTCGACCGCCGCGCCCTTCCGCAGGGCCTCGTACATCAGGAACTGCCGTTCGCTGGTGGGCTCGTTCAGCCGCACGAGCAATTCCTCCAGCGGGAGCTTGTCGAACCCCTTCGCGAAGCCCAGGCCGTGCCGGCCGGTTTCAAGCGAGCGGATCGCCTTCTGGAAGGCCTCCTTGTAGGTCTTCCCGATGCTCATGACCTCGCCGACGGCGCGCATCTGGGTGCCCAGTTTGTCCTGCACGCCGCGGAACTTCTCGAAGGCCCACCGCGCGAACTTGACCACCACGTAGTCGCCCGACGGCGTGTAGCGGTCCAGCGTCCCGTCGCGCCAGTAGGGAATCTCGTTCAGCGTCATCCCGCCGGCCAGCTTGGCCGAGACCAGCGCGATCGGGAACCCGGTGGCCTTCGACGCGAGCGCCGAGGAGCGCGACGTCCGCGGGTTGATTTCGATCGCGACGATGCGGTCGCTCTTCGGGTCGTGCGCGAACTGGATGTTCGTGCCCCCGATGACCTCGATCGCCTCGACGATGTCGTAGGAGTGCTTCTGAAGCCTCTGCTGCAGCTCTGGTGCGATCGTCAGCATCGGGGCCGTGCAGTAGGAGTCGCCGGTGTGGACCCCCATCGCGTCCACGTTCTCGATGAAGCAGACGGTGATCATCCGGTTCTTCGCGTCGCGGACGACCTCGAGCTCGAGCTCCTCCCATCCCAGCACGGACTCCTCGATCAGGACCTGGTTGACGATGCTGGCCGCCAGCCCCCGGGTTGCCACCGTCCGAAGCTCCTCGACGTTGTAGACGATGCCGCCCCCCGTGCCGCCCATCGTGTAGGCGGGACGCACGACGACGGGATAGCCGAGCGAGGCGGCGATGCGCTCCGCGGCCTCCAGCGTCGTCGCAATTTCGCTGCGCGGAACCTCGATCCCGAGCCGGGCCATCGTGTCCTTGAACGCCTGCCGGTCCTCGCCCCGCTCGATGGCGTCGAGCTGCACGCCGATCACCTTCACGCCGTACTTCTCCAGGATGCCCGCCCGGTTCAGTTCGGAGGTGAGGTTGAGCCCGGACTGCCCGCCGAGGTTGGGCAGCAGCGCATCCGGCCGCTCGCGGGCGATGACCTTCTCCAGCGCCTCGACCGTCAGCGGCTCGATGTACGTCGCATCGGCCATGCCCGGGTCCGTCATGATCGTGGCCGGATTCGAGTTCACCAGCACGATCGTGTAGCCCAGCGCCCGCAGCGCCTTGCAGGCCTGCGTGCCGGAATAGTCGAACTCGCAGGCCTGGCCGATGACGATCGGCCCGGACCCGATGATCAGCACCTTGTCGATTCCTTCGATCTTGGGCATGGGTGGACTCCTTAGTTGAACATGGCACGGACGAACACAACGACGCAGGGGCCGCGGAGAGACGATGACGGGACGGACGAACATGAAGGCGCCGACGGCGCGAGGAGGATGGAACGCGCGGGGGCGCGGATGGCGGGAGCAGAAGCGGAACGACTCGCCGCATCCGTCCCGACCCCTTGAATCAACCCTCCACCGTCCACCGGCGCTCTCCTCTCCGCGTTCTCCGCGTCTCCGTGTGAATCCCCGCCTGTCCCTGCTGCACGGTCGTTCCGTTTCTGTGTCGCCTTCTTCAAGCCGAGAACAGGTCCCGGCTCGGGAAGGCGGGGTCGCTCGTCAGGTTGACGCCGATCCGGCGCAGCCCGGCTTCGTCCCCGGGGGCCGGGATGTGCGTGAGATGAACCTCGCAGCCGTTGAGTTCGCCGAGCCGTTCCATCGCCAGCTGGGCCGCCGGGTTCCCGGTGGCGCTGACCGCAAGGGCGATCAGCGTCTCCTCGACATTGAGGCTCACGGTGCGGCGGCGGAAAACCCCGCGCTTCATGGCTCCGATGGACTCGATCACGCCGGGCGACAGCATGTGAAGAGGATCCGGCAACCCCGCGAGGGCCTTCGCGGCGTTGAGCACCAGGCTCGAGGCCGCATGCAGCAGCGGCGAGTTGCGACCCGTGATGATGCGCCCGTCCGCCAGTTCCACCGCCGCTCCGCAGCAGACTCCCTCGTGGCCCAGGCCCTGCGCGCGCGCCCTCTCGGCGGCCTCGCGGGCCGGTCCCACGACATGCCGGTCCTCCGGCTGTGCGCCCAGCTCCTTCACGAGGAGTTCCGCCCGTTCGACCGTCGCACGCTCCACCGAGCCCAGCGCGTACTCGCACTGGTACCGGAAGAGCCGCCGGATGACCTCCTGCACCGCCGCGGTGCGCACCGCGCCGTCGTCCACGATCGCAAACCCCGCGCGGTTGACGCCCATCTCCGTCGGGGACCGGTATGGCGACGCCGCGCCCGTGACCCGCTCCAGGATCCGCTGCAGCACCGGGAAGATCTCGACGTCCCGGTTGTAGTTCACCGACCGCTCGCCCGTCGCCTCCAGGTGGAACGGGTCGATCAGGTTGACGTCGCCCAGGTCCGCCGTCGCCGCCTCGTAGGCGACATTGACCGGGTGCTTGAGCGGCAGGTTCCAGATCGGGAACGTCTCGAACTTCGCATAGCCCGACCGAACCCCCCGTCGATGGTCGTGGTACAGCTGCGACAGGCAGGTCGCCATCTTGCCGCTGCCCGGCCCGGGCGCCGTGACGACCACGACCGGCCGCGTGGTCTCGATATGGGGATTCGCCCCGTACCCGCGCTCGCTGGCGATCGTGTCGACATCCGTGGGATACCCGGGGGTCGCCGCGTGCGTGTAGGTCCTTAACCCGCGTCGCTCGAGCCGGTTGCGGAATTGCGTGGCCGCCGGCTGGCCGTGGAACCGGGTGATGACAACCGCCGTGACCTCGAGGCCGCGGTCGCGGAGGTCGTCGATCAGGCGGAGCGCGTCGGCATCGTAGGTGATGCCGAAATCGGCACGCAGCTTCTTGCGCTCGATGTCACCGGCGTGGATGCAGAGCAGGATCTCGACCTGGTCGCGCAGTTCCTGCAGCAGCCGCACCTTGGCGTTCGGATCGTATCCGGGAAGCGTCCGCGCCGCATGAAAGTCGGCCACAAGCTTCCCGCCGAACTCGAGATACAGCTTGTTTCCAAACCTGCGCGCCCGCTCCACGATCGCCGCCGTCTGCTCGCGCAGGTAGCGTTCCGGGTCGAAACCAGCCACGGATCCCCCCTTCCCCGATCGGGCTTAGACGGCTTCGATGCAGCTCGGCGGCTTGGACGTGATGTTGTAGGTCACGCTGACGACCTCGGGGATCTCGCTCGTGATGCGCTCGGCGACGCGGCACAGGAGGTGGAAGGGAATGTCGGTCGGCGTTGCGGTGACGGCATCGGCGCTGTCCCAGCACCGGACCTCGATCTGCTGCCCGAACGCCCGGCGCCCGCCACGAACGCCCGTGACGGGATCCTCGTGCAGCACCGCGAGCACCTGGAAGGCGCCCCGGTGGCCCAGCTCCTCCTCGACGATCAGCGTCGCCCGCCGGACGATCGCCACGCGCTCGCGCGTGACTTCGCCGATCACTCGCGCCGCCAGCGCCGGCCCGGGGAACGGCGGGCGCTCGGCAATCTCGCGGGGAAGACCGAGCGCGCGCGCCACGGCCCGCACGGCCGGCTTCCGCAGCTGGACGATCGGCTCGAGCACCTGGTAGCCGAACGCCTCCTCCGGATTGATCCCGATCTGCGCGAAGACGTTGTGCTGGCGCTTGACGCCCGCCGCCGTCTCCTCGATGTCCGTGTAGTTCGTGCCCTGCAGCAGCACCGTCGCGCCGCTCGCCCGCACGAGGCCGCCAAACACGTCCTTGTAGAAGACCTGTGTGATTCCCTTCTCGCGCTTCTCCTCGGGATCCGTCACGCCCTTCAGCGCCGCGAAGAACTTCGCCGACGCGTCGACCACCTCCACGGGAACGCCCAGGGCTTCGAAGATCTTCACGATCTGTTCCGCCTCGCCCTCGCGCATCAGGCCGTTCTCGATGAAGTACGTCTTGAGCCGGTCCCCCATCGCCCGGTGCGCCAGAAGCGTCACCACCGCCGAGTCCACACCACCCGACAGCGCGCTGATTGCAACCGCATCCCCCACCGCCTTGCGGATCGCCGCCACCTGCTCCACGATGAACCGGCCGGCATCGAGTTTCTCCAGGATGATTTCAGTCGCAGACATGACAACCCTCCGTCTTGTTCGGCGGCGCCCCCGATCCCCCCCGGGCGCTCGCCCGGACGATCCCCGCGCCCTGTTGGTGACTCGACCGCATTCTGGAACCCTAGGCCTGCCAGGCGCGCCCGTAAATGGACAGAAACTACATATGGATTGCCTATTCCATATGTGCATAATGAGGCGAAACGGACCGGCCCCGCCGGATGGGAGCGCACCGATGACTGGGAATCCACTGCCGGGCGACGTGCAGCATGCGCTGGGCGAGCGCATCAAGGAGTTGGACTGTCTCTACGCCATTGCGCGCCTGGCGGAGCGGTTTCCCGATTCCGTCGACGATCTCCTGGCCGGGGCCGTGCGCGTTCTTCCGCCGGCCTGGCAGTATCCGGATGTGGCCCGGGCTAGGATCTCCTTCCGCGGTCGCCAGTGGCGCAGCGGTGGCTTCGCCCGCGTGAACGCCGTGCAGTCGGCGCCGTTCCGCGTCGGGGGCGAGACCGTGGGCGAGGTGTCCGTCGGCTATGTGAAGCCGCGGCCCGCCGCGCACGAGGGTCCGTTCCTCCGGGAGGAGCGCGCCCTGGTCGACGGCGTCGCCGAATACCTTGGGGTCATTGCCGGGCGGATCGAGGCCGCCCGGGAACTGGCGGAAGCCCACCGCCGGCTTACGGTGGAACGCGAGGCCCTGCGCGAGGCCAACGCGGCCCTCCGGGTCGTCCTCGCGCGGATCGAGGAGGAGAAGCGCGAGATGCGCCGCGACATCGGCGCCGGCGTGGAACGCGTGCTTCTGCCGATCCTCCATGCCTTGGAGCTGGAACTTCCCGCCTCGAAGCGGGCGTACGTGGACCTGCTGCGACGCAACCTGCTGGACGTCGCGGCGCCGTTTGCCGGCCCGCTCTCCGCCTCGCTTCCGCAATTGACGCCCGCGGAGACCGCGATCTGCACGATGATCCGCGGCGGGCTGCGCACCAAGGAAATCGCCCGCCTCCGCGGCACCTCCCCCGCAACGGTCCACCGTCACCGCGAACACATCCGGCGCAAACTCGGTCTCGCCAACCGCCCCGTCAACCTCGTCACGCATCTGCAGGGCTTGGCCGCGGAGGGTCCGGGATAGATGCCCGTGATGGCCTGCGTCGGATTCCGCCCCGGCGATGAAACACGTCTTCGCCGTCCCCTTCTGCCGCCAGAAGCGTCTAGACGGAACCGGAGGCGACGACTGTGTCCGGGTAGGGGCCGAAGAAGCGATCGCCGTCGAAGTGGACGATGTGGTCTGGATCGTCCGCTATCCAGACATCGGTTTTCCAGGATATCTGGTCAAGGAATCGACCCATCGCGGCACGGTCTTCAAAGGCGGTGACGAATACCAGGCCGGTCCGGAAGCCGGCAAACAGCGCCTTCAGTTCTCGCCGCCGCTTCCCGTCGACAACGCCCGCGCTGGTGACGGCCTCGCCGACGATCAGCCAGCGCCGCTTCGGATCGTGGACAACGACGTCCGGCATCTTGGCGGCGGAGTCGATCCGGACACCGAGCCGCGTGAGATACTCCGCGTCGTAATGCTGGAACTTGTTCTCGGTGTCGCCGACGTAGAGCACAATGGCACCGGGGACAAAGCGCGAGCAGAAGTGCTCGATGAATGCCTTGATGAGCGGGTTCTGCCCCCCGGGTGAAAGCGAGATCTCTCTGCCGGACGGAAGGCGGACGGGGACGCGGACCAGGGCGCGGGCGCGCCGCAGATCCTGCTTGATCACTTCCCGCGATGCAAGATACGCCTTGAGGAGCGCCTCCCACGCATCGGTCTTGAACGCCCGACAGAGCTTCAGCGCGAGGGGCTCGATCTGATACACCGTCTTTCCGCTGTTCGTCGGCCTGCCCGGGGCGTCCGGATTGCGGACGGCCAGGCCCTCGTCGACGAAGTACTTCATCGCCTCGTCGCGGACGGTCTCGCGGGTGTTGGGCGCGTACTGGAGTCCGTACTTGCGGCCGATGAAGTTGATGACGGGCGTGATGCCCCGAAGCGGATTTCCCGCCTCGTCCCAACCGTCGGAAGGACCGAGGTCGAGAAGCGCAAGCAACACGTACCCCGCCAGCTCATTGCTCTGTTTCGGGCCAAAGCCGAGTTCGCGGAGGATCTCGGTCGCTTCCTTCAGCTTCCTGGAACCGCGCGTGCGGGGCTTACCGATGGAGGAACTCATGACTTCAACTCCCGCGCGAGGATCGCATCGACGACTTCCTGTTCGGGGCCGGTTTCGTCGATGCTCCGGCCAATCCGGCGCAACTGCTCGGCTGCGGGAAATGGGATATTTCGGAGATCGGTCGCGTTGACCTGTGTGTGTCCGTTGAACTGACGGAAGTACAGATCCAACATCGAGGAATTGAGATAGGCCCACAGCCCCTTGGCGAGCGGCATGTCGAGGCCTTGGCCGTCCGCATGGATGTAGTTGAGGTGGTTCTCGAAGGCAACGCCGGGCTTCTTGACCAAGGCGGGATTGAAGATGCACGCGACGACGCGACGGCGTTCCTCTTTCGAGGTGAAGCGCTTTGTCAGCACGTAGACGCCGGATGGAGTCAGAAGGCTCCGTGTCGCCGCCACGTCCATCATGGCGTTGGGCTTTCGGGACCGCCCTTTGGGCCATGAAACGTAGAGCCCGTCGAAGTGACAAGGGTAGATCAGCGGGACGGCGCCGGGGACGGGATCTTGGCGGATATGCTCCCGTGTCCGGAAATCGACAACACGTCCGGTCGAAACCTGCAGCCCGAGGTCGGCGAGGTTGGAGCTGAGTCGCAGGACGCCGTCGCGGGCAACCAAGTGCCGTTCCGAAGTCGGGATGTGGATGAAGGCTTCCGGGTCGTCGGGAGAAACGATCTCCCCGGCGGGGAAGACCCGGGAGCGCACGGGCCCTTCCTCGTCGCCCGCACTCTGCGAGATGTGAATGGGATGTCCCTCCTCCCCTCCCCTGACGGCATGGAGGATCACATTTTCCTGGAGCACGTTGTCGTGCCGGAATGCTGCCGTGCGGGATTCGAAGACGTGGATCCGCCGAAGCGGCGCGGCCTTCAGGATCCGCTGCCGGAAGGGGCGGAAGTAGGGCCCGTTGCAGAAACTGCGGGGCGTGATGGCGACGAGCTCGCCCTGCGGACGGAGCATCGCAACGAGCAATCCCACGAAGGCGGTGTAGAGATTGACGGTCTCGCAGCCCACGGCCTCCAGCATCCGATAGCGGATCGACGCCGTGGAGAGCTTACCGTAGGGGGGATTGACGATGGCCGCGTCGAACGATGGCGACCCGCCGCCGAACAGGTCCTGACGCAGCATCGCCGCACCTTCGGCGATGAAATCCGCGTTGTGGACGTCGACCCGGAACTCGACGCCGCGATCGATGCACGCTTCGCGACATGCCTCGTAGGTCTCACCCAAGCCCGGAATCAGAGCGCCGTCCATTTCGTAGGCGACCACTTCAATGCCGGCCGGCGGCACCTTGCGGAGCAGTTGACGGCGGATGAATGCGGCGGAGAGGATACCCAACCCGGCTCCGGCGTCGATAAGGCGAACCCTCCTGCTGCGGAGTCCGAACATCCCCGCCATTAGATTCGCAACATGCGGAGGCGTAAGAAACTGAGCGAGTTCCTTCTGCCGGACTGCCTTGGCGGCGGCGAAGAATCCAGCGCGTAATGCTTCGGGAATCGCCAGAAGGCGGCCGTAATCCCGAACTCGTGCGAGTTCGGACGCAGGCGCGGATTCGATGGCGCTCAACGGCGATGCATTCATCGGCCAAAATGGTACGGCATCGGGTGGCGGAAGCAACGGAAATCGGGCACAAGCCTTGCAGTGCGTTTTTTCAGTAGTGCAGGAATCCGCGCGGCCCTTCCGCCGGGGCTGCCGGCCCTCCAAGGGCCGGACGGAGGGACGCGGGAGGGTTCCAAGGGTCGGAGGACTCACACGGAGACGCGGAGCGGAGGCGGTCCTTCCGTCCTTGGCGTTGACGGCGGGTTGCGGCAGGATGCGGGCATGAGACAGGGACTGCACGGATGGGTCGCCGGGGCGATGCTGGCGGCTGCTGCGGGGATCGCGGCGGAGAGGCCGAACCTGTTGTTGATCATTGCGGACGACTGCACGTACCGCGACATGGCGGTCTACGGCGGACAGGCGCGCACGCCGAGTCTGCAGAAACTGGCGGGCGAGGGCATGCGCTTCGACCGCTGCTTCCAGGCCGCGCCGATGTGCTCGCCCACGCGGCACTGCCTCTACACCGGACTCTACCCCGTGAAGTCCGGCGCCTACCCCAACCACACCATGGCCTACGACTGGGTTCGGAGCATCGCCCACCATCTGCAGGCCGCCGGCTACCGGACCCACCTGTCGGGGAAGACCCACATCCACCCGCCGGCGGTCTTTCCGTTCGAATACTCCAAGACGCCCAACGGCGGAGATCCCGACCCGGCCGCCTTGGAGAAGGCCATCGCCGCGTCGCGGGAATCCGGAACGCCGTTTCTCTTCATCGCGGCATCGCACGAACCGCACAGCCCCTGGAACAAGGGCGATCCCTCGGCCTATCCGCCGGCCTCGCTCCAATTGCCGCCGGTCTGGGTCGACTCGCCCGAGACGCGGCACGACTACTCGCGCTACCTGGCGGAGATCACCTTCTTTGATGCGCAGGTCGGCGACCTCGTCGGCCGGATCGACCGCCACGGCCTCCGCGACCGCACGCTCGTCCTCGTCCTCGGCGAACAGGGCAATTCGTTCCCGTTCGCGAAGTGGACCTGCTACGAGGCCGGCCTCCAAAGCGCCTGCGTCGCGCGCTGGCCCGGCCGCGTGAACCCAGGCTCGGTCTCGACCGCCCTGGTCGAATACGTCGACGTCGTTCCGACCTTCCTCGACGCCGCAGGCATCGCCGCGCCGGCCGCCCTCGACGGCCGCTCGTTCCTGCCGGTCCTCGACGGCCGCGCCGCCGCGCACAAGACCCACGTCTTTGGCCTGCAGACCACGCGCGGCATCATCAACGGCTCCGAACACTACGGCATTCGCAGCGTCCGCGACGCCCGCCACCGCTACATCCTCAATCTGACGCCCGACGCCGTCTTCCAGAACGCGGCGACGCGCGACCCGGTCTTCCAGTCCTGGCAGCGCATCGCGGACGCCGGGGATGCCGCCGCCGCCCGCCTTGTGAACGCCTACCAGCGCCGCCCGGCCGAGGAACTCTACGACTGCGCCGCAGACCCGTGGAATCTCACGAACCTGGTCGGCCGCGCGGACGTCGCCGCCGTCCGCGACGGACTGCGCGCACGGCTCGACGAATGGATGAAGCAACAGGGCGACGAGGGCCAGGCGACGGAAATGAAGGCCCTCGACCGCATGCCCAGGCCGGTCCGCGCGAAGGAGGGCGCCGCGAATCGCAGGGCGGGCGCCGCCAGGAACCGACGAACGAAAGCGGAGACCCCATGAAAAACAGGTGCCATCGAAACGCCCTTCTCGCCGCCCTGATCCCCCTGGCGCTCCTCGCCGCCGCGCCGTGCGGCGCGGCGCCGGCGCGGCCGAACATCCTTCTCATCCTCGTCGACGACATGGGCTGGTCCGACATTGGCTGCTATGGCGGCGAAATTCCGACGCCGAACCTCGATGCGCTGGCCTCCGGCGGCGTGCGGTTCACGCAGTTCTACAACACCGCCCGCTGCAGCACGACGCGCGCCTCCCTTCTCACCGGACTGTATCCCCACCAGGCGGGCATGGGCTACCTCGACGGCCTCGTCAAGCCGGCGTCGAAGGGCACGCATGGCCGCCTCCATGACCGCTGCGTGACCGTGGCCGAGGTGCTCGGCACGGCCGGTTACCACACCTCCATCGTCGGGAAGTGGCACCTCGGCCAGCAGAACGGCACGCCGCCGTGGGAGCGCGGATTCCAGCGCACCGCGACCACGCAGTTCGGCGAGCTCTACTTCCCGAAGGAGCGCTCGCCCGAGGCCTGCAAGTACGTCTACCTGGACGGCCGCAAGGTGCCGGCCGATTCGCCCGAGGTGGGAACGGGCGACTGGTACGCAACCGCGATGTTCACCGATTGGGCGTTGAAATTCGTCGACGACGCGAAGGCGAAGGACAAGCCCTTCTTCCTCTACTTCGCCCACGGCGCGCCGCACTTCCCGCTCAAGGCGCCGGCGGACGTCATCGCGAAATACCGCGGAACGTACAAGGCCGGCTGGGACCGGCTCCGCGAGGAGCGCCACCGCCGCCAGATCGAGATGGGCATCGTCGACCCGAAATGGCCCCTCAGCCCCCGCCCCGCCGACGTGCCCGCATGGGACAGCCTCGGCCAGGCCGATCGCGACCGCTTCGACGCCATCATGGCCGTGTATGCGGCGATGATCGACTGCATCGACCAGAGCGTCGGCCGCATGGTCGCAGGCCTGCGCGAACGCGGCATGCTGGAAAACACGCTGATCCTCTTCCTCAGCGACAACGGCTGCAACGCCGAGGGCGGGCCGCGCGGCATCACCGAGGGCGAACCGATCGGCGGGCCGGACTCGCACGTCTTCCTCGGGATGTCCTGGGCGACGCTGGGCAACACCCCGCTCCGACGCTACAAGCACTTCACACACGAGGGCGGCATCACGGCCCCGCTGATCGCGCACTGGCCGGCGTCCATCCCCGCGGAACGGAACGGGAAACTCGAGCACCAGCCGGGCCACCTGATCGACGTCATGGCCACCGCGGTCGACGTCACCGGCGCCCTCTACCCGGCCGAGTTCCGGGGCCGCCGCATCCTTCCGATGGAGGGCATCAGCCTCATGCCCGCACTGCACGGAAAGCCGCTGCACCGCGTGAAGCCGATCTTCTGGGAACACGAGGGCAACCGCGCGATCCGCAGCGGCGCGTGGAAGGCCGTCATGAAGTACAAGGGCGAATGGGAACTCTACCAGATCCCCAACGACCGCACCGAGCAGCGCAATCTGATCGCCGAGAAGCCCGATCTCGCCCGGCTGTTGATCCGACAGTGGAACGATTGGGCGGCCACAACGTTCGTTGACGACTGGGAGGGCCCGCCGCGGAACGACTGGGGCAACGAAATCCGGCCGCCGCCGCAGAGGAAGACGGACCGATAAGCCTGCCGCGTGCGATTCCTTGACTTTTCCGACAAACTCCCGATACTTTCCGCGCTTCGAGTGCCGGATGGTGTAATGGTAGCACCGCAGACTCTGGATCTGCTTGTCTAGGTTCGAATCCTAGTCCGGCAACCACCCCCAGCGCGGATCACCCGTTGAAGTACAGGTACGCCGCGATGATCACCGCCATCACAAGGACCGACCCGCCGATCTCCCGCCAGTCGTAGCTTCCGCGCGATTCCGCCCGATGCTCGTCGGTGACCGTCCCGTAGGTCAGCCCGGAGATCCTGACGTAGTCCGGCTTCTCCGTCGCATAGCTCACCGCGATCATGACCACCACCGTCACGATGAAGATCAGAAGGCTGTAGTACTGGAAGTAGATCTTGTTCACGATCCAGAAGAGGGATCCCTCCGCATACTCGTGCCCGAACAGCTTCACCGGCGTGTCCACCGCGAGGCGGAACAACCCCAGCAGGAATCCAACAACCAGCGCGGCCAGGCACCCCTTGCTGTTGGTCCGTTTCATGAAGACCCCAAGGAAGAAGACCGTGAAGATCGGCGGCGCCAGGTATCCTTGGACGCTCTGCAGGTAGTCGTAAAGCCCCTTCGCCCCACGAATCACAGGAATCCAGAGCAGGCCCACGATGACCATCACGGTGGTGGCCACCCGCCCGATCCAGACCAGCTGGTGCTGCGTCGCGTTTCGATGGAACTTGCTGTAGAAGTCCATCGTGAACAGCGTCGAACAGGCGTTGAACACGCCCGCCAGTGAACTCATCAGCGCCGCCAGAAGCCCCGCAACAACGATGCCCCGGATCCCGACCGGCAGCACGTGCATCACCATCAGCGGAAACGCCGCCTGGCTGGCCGCCGCGTCCACCTTGCCGCCCGGCATCAGGGTCGCGGTCAATGCCGGCGACGCCCCGCTCTTCGCCACCGCAAAGCAGATCATCCCCGGGATGATGAAGATGAACACGGGCAGGAGTTTCAGGAACCCCGCGAAGATGCTGCCCCGTCGGGCTTCCCTCTCCCCGGTCGCGCCCAGCGCCCGCTGCACGATGTACTGGTCGGTGCACCAGTACCAAAGGCCGATGATCGGCGCGCAGAACAGCATTCCGAGCCACGGGTAGTTGCCATTGAAGTACCACGCCTGCCGGACCACCTGTCCGGCCGTCCCTGTGACTTCCACCGGGGCCCAGGTTCCTTCCACGCCCGCCGGGACCAGCGGCTTCCACAGGTTGAACATATCGCTCCCGCAGATCTCGCGCAGGGCCGCCCACCCGCCGAGCGCCTTCAGTCCGAAGACCGTCACCAGCGCGGATCCGATAATCAGGATCAACGTCTGCAACGCTTCGGTGTAGGCCACGGCCCGCATTCCGCCAAGGACGGTATAGAGCCCCGTGAGGACCACCACCAGGATGGATCCGATCCAGAAGCTATCCAACGTAATGCCGCCAAAGGAAATGCGCATCTCAGGCAACAGATATCCGAAGACCACGCCACCTGCGAAGATCCCAACCGCGATCTTCGTCACGACGTAGGCGAAGAGCGAGATAATCGACAGCACCCAGCGGCTGTTGGGCGAGAACCGTTTCTCAAGAAACTCCGGCATCGTGAAGACCTTGGAGCGCATATAGAAAGGAACGAAGACCCATGCCAGAACCAAGAGGCACCACGCATGGAGTTCGTAATGCGCCATCGCCACACCATCGGTACATCCGGAGCCCGCAAGCCCCACCAGGTGTTCGGAACCGATGTTGGAAGCGAAGATGGAGGCTCCGATGACCCACCACCCCAGATTCCTCCCGGCCAGGAAGTAGTCGTCCGCCGTGTCCTTGGCCTGCCGGATCACCCACCACGCCAGACCCAGCAACAGCACGAAGTAACCAACAATGACCACCCAATCCAGAGCTTCCATATCTTCTTCCTCCCCTCTGTCCCCGTGGATGACCCCAAGAAAGACGACATCAACCCGTTATTTGTTAGTACTCCTAATAAAAACTGGATGCCGATGCCACAGCGATGGAGTTTGGATCACACGCCTACGACATGCGCATGGGCATGATCACGTACAGGAAGGGCTCGTCGGTCTTGATCACGCCGGGGCTGGTTTCGTCATTGAACTCAAGGTAGACCTGGTCCGCCACAAGGTTCTTCAGGGCATCCGTGAGGAAGCCCGGGTTGAAGGACACTGCAACGTCCTTGCCGCTGTACTTCACCGGCACGGTTTCCTTGGCCTCGCCGACGTCCGGCGTCTGCGCGGTGATGTCGATCTTGTTCTTCCCGATCGTCAGTTTCACCGCGTTGTTGGTCTCGTTCGTCAGGAGCGCAACCCGCCGGACCGCGTTCATGAACGATTCCCGCTCGAGCGCGATCCGTTCCTCGCACTGGCCGGGGATCACCTGCCGGTAATTCGGGAACGTCCCTTCCACCAGCCGGCTGTAGAGGACGGTGTCGCCGGCATCGACGGCGAGCATGTTGGCCATGGCGTTCAGGGTCACCGGGCCCTGGCCGTCGAGCATGAGAATGATCTCGCTGACCGCCTTGGTCGGAACGATCAACTCCGCGGCTTCCTTCGTCATCTCGACTTCCTGCTCCACCATGGCCAGGCGGCGGCCATCCGTGGCCACGACGGTCAGGCGCCCATCGCGGAATGCCATGAGCACGCCGTTGAGGACCTGCCGGGACTCGTCCGACGATGCGGCGTATGAAGTCCTTTGCAGCATGCTGCGAAGGACTTCGCGCTCCATCGTGAATGTGCGCGCATCCGTGACCTTCGGCAGGGCGGGAAAGTCCTCGGCCGCAATTCCATTGAGATGAAAGACGGCCGACGCGGAGCGCAGCGTCGTGACCTCGCGCTCGTTCGTATCCAGTTCGATCTCGCTGCCCGCCGTCTCGCGTGCGATGGCGGCAAGCCGGCGCGCCGGCAATGTCGTGGATCCGCCCTTCATCACCTCGGCAGGCATGGATGCCATGACCGTCATCGCGAGATCGCTGGCCGTGAGCTGCACGCGCTCCCCTTCGGCGCGCACGAGGATGTTTCCGAGCACCGGGAGCGTCGTCCGTGCCGCCACGGCGGGTTGGACACGCTGCAATCCGGTCAGGAGGTCGTCTTTCTTTACCTTGAGCTTCATGTTCCCGATCTCCACGTGGATCGATCCCGCTCCGGTATTCGGATCTTCTCTACAATTCAAACGTCGCCGCAGTATGGCTGTTCATAAACAGGGAAACAAGAGAAAGATTGCGCGGAGCGCGGAAGAAACGCACGTCGTCGCTGTGCATGAACGTGTGAAGAAGGCGGCGGAACCAACAGGCGCGGGTGCGAAACGACGGATCGAAGGCTGTGGGATGTCCGTCACGAACAGGCGATGAACAGGAAACTGACGACTCGCTGTGACGAGATGCATGGGCGGGACGGCCCACGGCTAGTCTGCTCCAAGCCGCCGGCGAAGGGTTGAAACCATCTCCTGGAAGGACGGGTCATGGCGCATGCGATCGCCGACAAGCCGGCAGGCATGCAGCACGGTGGCGTGGTTCTTTCCGAAGGCCTCTCCGATGGCGGGCAGGGAGCGTCCCGTCAGCGTCCGGGAAAGGTACATGGCCACCTGCCTCGGCACGACGACGGTCTGCATGCGCCGCTTGCTTGTCATGTCCGACAGGCGGACATCGAAGAACTCCGCGACCGTCTTCTGGATCGCCTCGATGTTCGGCGCATCCGCAGCGGAGCGGTCCAGGCAACCGCGAAGCACCTGCATCGCGGTATCCCGAGTCATGGACGTGCCCTGCAGGGCGGCGTAGGCCGCGACGCTCTTCAGGGCGCCTTCCATCTTGCGGATGTTGTTGCGGATGTTCTCGGCGATGAAGAGGATGATGTCGTCCGGAAGACGCAGATGAAGGGATTCGGCCTTCTTCCGCAGGATCGCCACGCGCGTTTCGACATCCGGCGGCTCGATCTGTGTCGTCACGCCCCATTCGAACCGGGAGACCAGGCGCTTGTCGAGGCCTTGAATCTCGTTCGGAGGGCGGTCGGACGTCAGCACAATCTGGCGGCCGCGGTTGTGGATCTCGTTGAACATATGGAAGAACTCTTCCTGAAGACCGGCCTTGCCGGCGAGGAAGTGGATGTCGTCGATCAACAGCAGGTCGACACCGCGGTACTTCTTCCGAAAAGCGACCATACGGTTGTGCTGGAGGCACTCGATGTACTCGTTCAGGAACGCTTCTGCCGAGGTGTAGCACACGACCGCCGAACGCGCGGTCTTCAGCACGTGATGCCCCACCGCCTGCATGAGATGGGTCTTTCCCAGACCGGAGCCGCCGAAAATCAACAGGGGGTTGTACGCGCGGCCGGGGGTCTGGGCGACGGCCATGCAGGCGGCATGCGCGAAGGTATTGGAAGGACCCAGAACGAAAGATTCGAACGTGAAGCCGGTATCGAGGGGAATGGAAATCGAATCCTTCGGGGCGCATGGCGCACGGGAGCGGGGCGCGGCCGTCGCGGGTGCGGGTACGTCGGCGGCCTTCTGGTTCTGGCGCTCCTCGACCACCAGGCTGACTTTCAACTCGCGTCCCGCGGCGACCGCGGCCGCTGCGGCAATCAAGGGCAGGTAGTTCTCCTCGAGCCAGAATACATAGAAATCGTTCGCGACCGAGAGCTGGAGGTGGTCCTGATCAAGCCGGTACGGTCGGATCACACGAATCCAACGGGAAAAAACCTCGTCCGAAAGCCGCGCGGACAACTCCACGCAGACACGCCCCCATAGCTCGCCACAGTCCGTTTGCATGAGCGCCAGACCTTCCCCGAAAAAAGAGAGCCAACCACCCCTAACGCTTTGTACACAACAGAACCGCCAAAAAACCAAGAAAAGCCCCACCAGCGGCCGCTTGTGCACAGGTTATCAACACCCGTGCTCAAACTGCCCGGCGTGCGAGGTCGGACCGTAGCGGGGAACCCTCGCATTCACAACGACCCAATGGAGGGAATCGCAGGCAAAAAACCGGGCACTCCACATGTGGTGGAGCCATGCGAGCGAACCACCTTTCGTTGATTGCGAGGCGCCGCGTTCAAGATTGACGGAAGGGGTGCTCGAAAATGGACACGTCGGCGGGTGTGGCGGGAGAAGCGGGCGGGAGGCGGCTTCCTGGGCGCCCGGAGAAATCGGAGGGCAAGTAATTAACAAAGAGCGGCTACTCCTTCGAAATGTCCGCGCCAAGGGCTGCGAGGCGTTCCTGCAGGCGTTCATATCCGCGATCGATCATGGCGATGTTTTCGATGATGCTGACGCCGCGAGCGCACAGCGCGGCAACAACCATGCTCATGCCGGCGCGGATATCGGGGCTGCTCATGTTGGTTGCATGCAAACGGGCGGGCCCTGAAACGAGCACGCGGTGGGGATCGCAGGCGACGATATGGGCGCCCATTTCGATCAGGCGGTCCACGAAGTACATCCTGCTTTCAAACATCTTCTCGAAGAAGAGGGTCGTGCCGCGGGCCTGGGTGGCCATGACGATGGCGATGCTCATGAGATCGGATGGAAACGCGGGCCAGGGGCCGTCTTCGATCTTCGGAACCGGGCCGTAGGCGACTTTCGACACGCGGAGAATGGCGCGGGACGGCTGCTCGATCGCGGAGGCATCCCGCTTCCACGGCAGGCCGAAGATGGAGAACCCGCGGTTGCAGACCGAGCAGGCAAGGGCATCGGGACTGTCCTCGACGCGCAGGGCGCCGCCGGTGACCGCCGCCGCGGCGAGGAAGCTGCCCATTTCGATGTAGTCGGGGCCGACGGACATCTCCGCCCCGCACAGGGTGCGGCGGCCCGTGATGCGGATCCGGTTGGTTCCGGCCCCATCGATTCCCGCGCCCATCTTCTGGAGGAGTGCGGCGAGGTCCTGGACGTGGGGTTCGCAGGCCGCGTTGTAGAGGGTGGTGGTGCCCGGAGCCAGGGACGCGGCCATCAGGATGTTCTCGGTGGCCGTCACGCTCGCCTCGTCAAGGAGGACATCGGCGGACTGAAGCGAAAGGCGGCGGAACACGTAATGATGGCCGGATTCGGTCTGGATGCCCAGGGCCCGCAAGCCGGCGAAATGAGCATCCACGCGTCGACGGCCGATGACGTCTCCACCGGGCGGCGATAGGACGGCGCGTCCAAAGCGGGCGGCCATGGGGCCCGCGAGAAGGATCGACGAGCGGACGCGCCGGCACAGCGATTCGTTGAATCGGCGGCGACGGACCGACCGGGCGCACAACCGCGCCGTATGGTCGCGGAACGTGATATCGACACCGACCGAGGAGAGCAATTCCAGCATCACCCGGACGTCCAGGATGTCGGGAACGTTGTGAAGAATGACGGGCTCATCGGTCAGAAGGGAGGCCGCGAGCATGGGAAGCGCCGCGTTCTTGTTACCCATCGGGCGAAAGCGGCCGCCCACGGGCCGGCCGCCGCGGATCACAAATCGGGGAACGGAGTTCACGGGGAGATCATAGCAGGCCGGCGGAGGGAGAAAAGGTCCGCCGGGGGGTTTGACGATGCAAAGGCGGCGCGGCTAATGTGAAGGCATGGACCCCGTTTGCATCCGCATCGGCAACCATCCGATCTACTGGTTCGGCGTGCTGGCCGCCATCGGCTTCGGCGCCGCGCTTCTGCACTGGACACGCCTGGCCCGGCGGGAGGGAAAAGCTCCGGAATACGCCTCGGATATCGTGCTTTGGATCATGATCGGCGGGATCCTGGGCGCGCGGATCGCCTATGTGATCGCCAACTGGCCGGACTACGCAGGAAACTGGCTGCGCATGTTCAGGATCGACCAGGGCGGCCTGATCTTCTACGGAGGGTTCATCGGAGGGGTGTTTGCGATCCTCCTCCTCGCGTGGCGGCGGAAAGAAAACGTGGTGGACCTTGGCGATTTCGTGATCTCAGGCATTCCCCTCGGGCATGCATTCGGCCGTGTTGGATGCTTCCTGAACGGATGCTGCCACGGAGAATGGACGCACCACTGGATCGGGTCGATCTCCGGGGGACGACAACCGACGCAGCTTTATGAGGCGCTGGGCAACATCGGAATCTACTACTGTCTCGCACGCGTCTACGAACGAAGGAAATTCCCCGGCGAGGTGGTCTCGATCTACATGATGGCATATCCCGCGCTGCGATTCGCGATGGAGTTCATGCGGGGGGACGAAAGGCATAGGCTTGGCAGCCTATCCGTTGCGCAGTGGGTGAGCCTGGGAATCATGGCGCTGGGGGCCGCCGGATGGAAGTACTGGCGGCGCAAATTGATACAAACGACAGATGCCGACGGTACGCATACCACCAGGTGATCCGGGGGGACGGCTCGACGCCTGTCTGGCTCGGGTCGCCCCTGAAAACTCCCGGTCTCGCTGGCAGGCGCTGATCGCCGAGGGCCGGGTGCAGGTCAACGGAACGACCGTGACGAAGGCCCGGAGCGCGATTTCGCCGGACGATGTGATCGACTACGAGATCCCCGCACCGAAGGCCACGAAACTCGTTCCGGAAGACCGGCCACTCGACGTGCTGTTCGAGGATCAGGATCTCCTGGTTCTCAACAAGCCGGCCGGCTGGGTCGTTCATCCAGGACCGGGCCACGACGAGGGAACGCTGGTTCACGCCCTGTTGCACCACTGCCCGGATCTCGGCGGGATCGGCGGGGAAGTTCGTCCAGGCATCGTCCACCGGCTCGATCGCGATACGAGCGGGCTTCTCATCGTGGCCAAGTCTCAACGGGCGCACCGGCGGCTGGTGGAGCAGTTCAAAGAACGGACGATCACGAAGGACTACATGGCCATCGTCTACGGGAGACCGGAGCCGGACAAGGGCGTGATCCGGACCCTGATCGGCCGGAGTGCGTCCAACCGTCAGAAGATGACGACACAAACCGATCATGGGCGCACCGCCGTCTCCAGGTACGAAGTCGTGGCCAGCAACGGCCGTCTCAGCCTGGTGCGCGTGCGGATCGAAACGGGACGGACCCATCAGATCCGTGTGCATATGACCCATATCGGGCACCCGATCGTCGGAGACCTGGTCTATGGGGCACGGAAGAAGGAGAGCTCCACGATCGGAGCAAATCGTCAAATGCTTCATGCAGAACGAATAGCATTCGTTCACCCGGTTACTTCACAGGATCTCGAGTTCACGGCCCCGTTGCCGGACGACATGAGGCATCTTCTTCGCGAGCTCCTCTCCTCAGGACGCGCCGAGACGATGGATGTGGACATGGATGAGGGCTAGGTCGGACGGATTCACGCCCGGAATTCGCTGGGCCTGCGCAAGGGTTTCAGGACGGACGCGTACAAGCTTCTCGACGGCCTCCCGCCGCAAGCCGCGAATGGACTCATAGTCCATTTGTGGCGGAATGCGGACCGACTCCAATCGCCGAAGTTTGTCCGCCCGACACGCCTCGATCTCGATGTAACCGGCATACTTTGTATCGGTCTCGACTTGGGCCATTTCGTCCGGGGAAAGCGAGTCGTCGCGATCCGGGAGGTCCCGGTAGTGGACGTCCGGCCTGGCGAGGATCTGAGACAAGGGAACCCCGCCCAGACGGACGCTCTGAAGCCTCTTGATCTCGGCCGTAATGCGCGTCCTGGCCTTGGAGAGGGATTCAAGGTCCTGGCTCGGGACAATTCCAATGGTCCTCGATTTCTCCAGAAGTCGGTAGGGCGCGCTATCCTGGCGAAGAAGAAGACGAAACTCGGCCCGCGAAGTGAACATCCTGTAGGGTTCGTCCGTGCCACGCGTAACAAGATCGTCGATCAGAACCCCGAGGTAGGCCTGGCTGCGCGAGAATGTCACGGGATCGAGCCCCAAGGCCCTTCTTGCCGCATTCACACCCGCGACAAAGCCCTGTCCTGCCGCCTCTTCATACCCAGTGGTTCCGTTGACCTGTCCGGCCATGTAGAGACATTCCACCAGTTTGGATTCGAGTGAGTTGTGAAGAGCGGTAGGATCGAAGAAGTCATACTCGATGGCATAGCCTGGACGGATGAGAGCCGCCCGTTCCATGCCGGGAATACTCTGAATCATCTGTACCTGCACCGAGACAGGCAGCGAATTGGAGGTTCCATTGGGATAGACCCGGACGTTGCTCCTCCCCTCCGGCTCAATGAAGACGTGATGGGCCGACTTGGAGGGGAACTTGACGATCTTGTCCTCGATCGACGGGCAATAGCGAACGCCGGTGCCTGTGATCAAACCACCGTAAAGCGCACTGGCCGACAGATTCTTCCGGATAATATCGACGGTTCTCTCTGTGGTGTGGGTAAGGAAGCACGGCAACTGAGCCGATCCGGTGGGCCATGGCATGAGCGGCGAACCGGCCTGTTCCACGTGGAACACGTTCGCGCCGGTCGGTGGAGAAGCGTCGGGATGTTCCACGTGGAACAAGGATCGTGCCGTGCGACTTCGCCAGGAGAACAGCGGGGATGGTTCATCGGGATTCTGGACAATCATCCGGTGGTAGTCGAGGCTGTCTCGGTGAATACGGGGCGGGGTTCCTGTCTTGAGGCGTGCTCGACGATGTCCGATCCTTTCGATGGCGTGCCCCAAGGGGTCTGCAGCCGGGTCCCCCGCACGACCGGAAGATATGACCTGGGAGCCGACGAAGGTCCTTCCGTGAAGGAAAGTCCCCGCGGAAATAACAACCGCGGCGCACGGGATGCGGCCAGAAGCCTTGAGAATGACGCCACGAACGCGGCCGGACTTGACGTCAAGGTCGATGGCCTCGTCCTCGACGATTCGCAGACGTGTGGCTCCGAGCAGAACCTCCTGCAACCTTCTTGGGTAAGCAAGTTTATCACACTGGGCCCGGGTGGCTTGAACCGCGGGTCCTTTGCGCGTATTGAGCGTCTTCCCGTGGATGGACGTGCAATCCGCGTTGATTCCCATCTCCCCGCCCATGGCGTCGATTTCGGCCACGATATGGGACTTGGCCATGCCCCCGATGGCCGGATTGCAGGACATTCTTCCGATGGCGAGGGAGGAGAGCGTGACGAGGACGGTGGGACACCCGATCCTTGCCGCCGCCAAGGCGGCTTCCGTGCCGGCGTGGCCGGCGCCGATGATCACGACAGGAAGGGGTTCGGCGTTCATTTCCCGATACAGAACTGCGAGAAGATCCTGTCCAGAAGATCCTCGTCGTAGTCCACGCCTAAAATATCGCCCAGATGTTCCGCCCCATTGCGCACGAGAGAACAAGCAAGAGCCGCGCCGTCCTCCCGCTCCGAGGACAGAACCTCCGCGGCCGACTGGAAGGCGCCGGCTGCGGAGGCCAGCAACGCTCGATGTCGCTCGGAGACAGCGGGGGTCACCATCGGGTCCTTGGGAATGTCCTGACGGATCATGTCGAGTAGAAGATGTGCAAGTGCTTTTGTGTCAGTGTTATGCAAACACGAAGCACGAACAGATCGGTAGGTTTCCAGGAAAGGAGGAACGGGCACCTCACCGCCCAGATCGATCTTGTTTCTCACGAGAATGATCCTGCGGGGGTCTATGGATCCAATTGTTTCTAAATCAACATTTTGCGGATCAATCGTTGAATCCAGAACATAGAACACGAAATCCGAAGCGGCCAGTTCCGCCCTTGATCGCCGGATGCCTTCCTGTTCGATGGCGCAGTCTGAGGGACCGATCCCGGCGGTATCCACGAGGCGGACACCGTACCCGTCGATCGTGATCCACGCATCGATGGTATCGCGCGTGGTTCCGGGGTGGGCCGAAACGATGGCGCGGGCATCATCGAGAAGGAGGTTGAACAGGGATGACTTCCCCGCATTGGGGCGCCCGGCAATGACCACCGTGATTCCATCGCGAAGCATGCGGCCTTCGCGGAAGGATGCCGCGAGGGTCCGGCAGGAATCGATGCAATGCCGGAGGGATCCGACGAGGGAGGCGGTATCCATGACGGGGAGCTCGTCCTCGGGGAAATCCAGCGAGGCTTCGAGGTGGGCGGAGACCGCGAGGACAGACTGGCGAAGGGCGAGGATTCTATCCCGCAGGCGGCCCTGC
Organism: uncultured Verrucomicrobiota bacterium; assembly: GCA_964402695.1. Classification (GTDB taxonomy): domain Bacteria; phylum Verrucomicrobiota; class Kiritimatiellia; order PWTM01; family PWTM01; genus VGWF01. The sequence continues at coordinate 32,932 of CAYODK010000011.1, read as the reverse complement.
AACTGGGACATTGCGGCGGCGGCCGCCCGTTCCGAGCTGGCCCGGATCAGGTCGAGAACCGCCTCGGCTTGCGTCAGATCGATCTTTCCGTTCAGGAATGCTCGACGGGTGAACTCCCCGGGTTCCGCGGGGCGGGCGCCGCATTCCACGAGGCGGCGAAGCGTGCGGGTTGCGGACATCTGGCCGCCGTGGCACTGGAACTCGACAACGTCCTCGCCGGTGAACGAACGGGGGGCGCGCATGATCAGAAGAAGCGCCTCGTCGATCGCTCGGCCGGCCGTGTCCGCGACGTACCCGTGGTGAATCGTATGGCTCGGCCTGGCAGACGGGGCGGGGCCGCCGCCCCGGAACGCGGCGTCGGCCACGGCGAGACTTCCGGGGCCGGAGAGACGAACCACCGCAATCCCGGCAGCGCCCGGGGCGGTGGAGATCGCCACGATGGTGTCGGCCTGTGTCTGCATGGATGGCCGGATGTAGCACAATCGGGGTTGGAATCAAGTGAGTACGGGCATAGAGTTAAGAAGGATGGTGTGAAGCATGCGACGCGTTCATCGACATGTCGGTCGGTCCCTGGCATCGGGGATCGCCATGGCTTTTCTCTGGCTGTGCCAGCCGGCGCGGGTTGTCCCGGCCGGGGCCGGCGAGAGCGAGGCCGGCGACGGCGCCGCAACGAATGCCCTGATCTTCAAGAAGCGTCCGCGGCGGCAGTACACCTCCGCCATTACTCTCAATGCGCCTGATGCGGCGGTGTCCACGCCGGTGGAGATCCAGGAAGAGACCCGCAAGCCCGTGATGGACGCCATGGAATCGACGGCGGCACCCGTGGTTGGGCGAAACAGCGCGCAGAGCATGATGCAGATTGCGCCGGGGGCGAAACGCAAAGCCACGCGGAGCCACAAGGACCGGGAGGAGGAGGACTGGCTTCTTACGCCCCAGCAGCGGATCCAGAAGGAAATCGACATTCTCAGCGGCAAGGAAGAGGAGGAGGAGGACAAGGAATCCTACGGATGGCTTGCCGACGAGGTGGAGAGCATTCGCGAGGAGAAGGTCAAGGAACGGGACCGGCGCAAGCAGCAGGAGCAGGAAGAGGCCGAGGCGGAGGAGATCGCGGCCATCATGGGACGAGGCCTGCCGGGAGGCCAGGCCCTGCAGCGTTCCCCCGGACTGATGCGCGACGATCAGGGCCGGCTGCAAATGCCGGCCGGCAGCGAGCAGCGACGGAGTTTCGGCGCAAACGCCACGAACACCGTGTCCGCTCCGGCACTCCGGGTTCGTACCGACGACGGGACCGATCGAGGTCTGGCGGCGGGCGGCGAGGGGGGGGGGCGCGGACCGGGAGCCGGCGCGGCGGCGGAGCCCCCGACGGCATCCGCAGCATCCGGGGCCTCCGGCCCCCGGAACGAACTGCAGCGGCTCAACGAACGATACGCAGGGGCCGCCGCCGAGCGAGGGCCGGAAGGACGAGGAACCAGCGAGGCCCGTGAAGGCGCGGAGGGCACCCCCGGCGGGGAGTCACGAACGGACCGGACCACGGGCGCGCCGCAGGTGAGCACCGGCATCACCTCGCCTTTCGCCTGGAACCCCTCGTCCGGCGGAGGGTATGCCGGACTGCCGGCTTCGGTGGCGCCAAGCATCATGCCAGCCCCGGGCGGCGGCGCGGCGGCGGGCATGCCCCGAAGCGGATGGACGGTTCCGTCGGGCGCCGCCGGCGCGGCCGGAGCCTCCACCCCGGGCGCCGGATTCCTGTCCGGAAGCCGGTGGACGACCCCGCCCGCGGCCGCAAGCCCGAACCTGACGCCAAGCCCGGCGGGTGGAGCCGGACTGCCCGGGGTGACGACGCCGTTGCGAACGCCGTTCATGAATCCCATGACGCCGGGCTTGCAGGGCGGCGCCGGGTACGGCACTTTCCCCGCGCGCAGGCCCTGACCGACGGAAGAGGGTCCGCAGGGCGGCCGCGGCGGGCGGGCAGCAACGGGGGAGACGCAGATGATTCCTAGATACACGCGACCGGACATGGCGGCCATATGGGCCGATCAGAATCGATTCTCAATCTGGCTTCGCATCGAGGTCCTGGCTTGCGAGCAGATGCACCGGCTCGGCGAGATTCCGGCCGCGGATCTGAAGAACATCCGCACACGGGCGCGGTTCGACGTGGCGAGGATCGACGAGATCGAGTCGAGGGTGAACCACGACGTCATCGCGTTCCTGACCAACGTGGGGGAGCACGTCGGGCCCTCCGCGCGGTTCATCCACAAGGGGCTGACCAGCAGCGATGTCCTGGACACGGCCCTGGCCGTGCAAATGGTGCAGGCGGCGGACCTCCTGCTCAAGGGGGCGCGTGCCGTGCGCGCGGCCGCGGGGCGCAAGGCGCGGAAATACAAGTTCACCCCGATGATGGGCCGCTCCCACGGCGTGCATGCCGAACCGATCACCTTCGGCCTCAAGATGGCGCTGATGTACGACGAATTCGGCCGCGCGATCGAACGCCTGGAGCGGGCACGCGAGATCGTTCGCGTCGGAAAGCTCTCCGGCGCGGTCGGCACGCACGCGCACCTGGCCCCGTCGGTCGAAACGTACGTCTGCCGGAAACTGGGCCTGCGTCCGGCGGCGATCTCGACCCAGGTCCTCCAGCGGGACCGCCATGCCGAGTACCTGGCCGCGCTGGCGCTGGTGGCGTGCTCGATCGAGCGCTGGGCTCAGGAGTTCCGCCACCTGCAGCGGACCGAGGTGCACGAGGTGGAGGAGTTCTTCGGCAAGGAACAGAAGGGGTCCTCCGCGATGCCGCACAAGAAGAACCCGATCGTCGGGGAGCGCCTTTGCGGCATGGCCCGGCTCCTGCGCGGGTACGCCCTGGCCGGCATGGAGAACGTTCCGCTGTGGCATGAGCGGGACATCTCCCACTCATCGGCCGAGCGGGTGATCCTCCCGGATGCGACGATCGCGCTGGACTACATGCTTGCGAAGCTCGCGGACCTGGTGGAGAAGCTGCGCGTGATTCCGGAGCAGATGGAACGCAACCTGCGCCTGATGCGGGGGCTGATCCATTCCCAGCAGGTTCTGCTGAAGCTCACCGAGCGGGGCATCAGCCGCGAGGACGGCTACCGCATCGTGCAGAGGAACGCGATGCGGGTATGGGAAACGGATGGCGATTTCAAAGCCCTGCTTGCGGCCGATCCGGACGTCGTCGCGAAGCTCCAGCCGGGCGACCTCGACGAGGTCTTCGATATCCGGCGTCACTTCCGCGATGTGAACCGGACGTTCCGCGCGGTGGGGCTGGGCTGACAGGCCGGGCCGGAGGAGCCGCGATCCCGCGACCGGCGGTCGACGGCCGGTCCGTCTACGGATGAACGGATTCCGGGGACGCGTCGCCCGGCTCCGCAATCATCGCCTTCAGTCGTCCGGCGAACCCGGCGATGGCAAGGGAGGGAATCGTCCACTCCGGCTCTTCGACGACGAAGACGCGGCCCGTCCGTGCCGCGGGAACCAGCGTGCGCGCCCTCCACCAATCCCGGGCGGCGCCGGCGGCCTCGCCATCGCCCACCTGGCAGATCAGAACATCCGGGGAGGCGCGCGCGATGGACTCCAGATCCGCCGGGCGCCACAACACGCGTCCCGGGATGTCATCCCCCGCATTGACGCCTCCGCAGAGACGGATCAGGTCCGCCAGGAAGGTCTCCGGTCCGGCCACCGTCGGACGGGTCGTGCCGAGGACGAACAGCACGCGGGGACGGACCCCCGGGGTCCGCGCGGTCCGGAGGTCCGACACCGTGCGCTCGAACCGCGTCACGACCGCCTCCGCGGCCGCACTGCCCCCTGCAAGGGCTGCAAGTCGTCGCGCAGCGGGGGCGATATCGTCCAAACGCTCCACCCGGAGCGGTTCCACGCGGACCGTCGGGGCGATGCGGGCCAGGGCGTCGAATCCCGCGATGCGTTCCCCCTGGACCGCGACGACCTCCGGGCGCACGGCCAGGAGCGCCTCGACATCCACCGACACCGCGTCCCCCACCACCGGGCGGGTCTCGCCCCCGGGAAGGCGGGTCCACCGCGTCACGCCCACCACGCGGTCCCCGAGACCCATCTCGAAGGCCATGGCGGCCAGAGTCGGCGAGTAAGGAACCAGGCGGACGCCGTCCACGCGCGATGTGGTCGGCGCCGCGCGGGCGAACCCGGCAACGGCGCAGCCCAGGGCGACGGCGGCCCGCAGGATCGGTCGCAGGGTCATGCGCGGTCCGCCCCGTCGCCGCGGAAGACGGGAGGAGTCACGGTCACCCCTGCGGCATCGCGGCGATGAATCGGTCCGCCTCCGCGATGGCGGCCTCCATCTCCTTCACCAGCGCCGAGACATCGGCCTCCACGCGGACAATCTCATTCCGGATCGAGGCGATCGCCTGGGCGTTGAGATTGTGCTTCAGGAAGAGAACCTGGTCGCGGAGCACCTTCAGGACAGGTTCCATGCGCGACTCGGCGCGCTTCATCGCCAGCATGAGATCGTCGTACCTGCGTTCCGTCGCGCGGAGCTGATCCTCGCTGGACTGGCGGAGGCTCGCGCTGCTGTACTGGCGGAGTTCCGACTTCCATTCCCGGAACAACGCCGAGGCGACCCGCTCGACCTCCCGGATCCGTGCGTGCACGGCATCCGCCCGGGACTCGCTCCGCTGCAGGACGGCATCGAGTTTCTTGTACTTCGCCTCCAGGTCCCCCCCCGGCGAACCGAGCACGGAGGTGAATTCCTCCAGGGCCGATGCGAACTGCTTCTTGGCGTCGTTCTGGGCGCCCCGGGCCTCCTTCACGTCGCCAACGAGAAGGTCCCGCTTCTCGTACCCGAGTTTCTCCATCGTCCCGTAGTAGATCGACTGGCATCCGGTCGCCGCGCATGCGGCCGCCACCATTCCCGCGAGCAGCATCGATCGATTCATGATTCACTCCGCACGGCGCCGCCGCCCGGTCCCGGGGCGCGCGGCCGCCGATGCCGCCACAATAGGGCGGCCGTGGGGAAATGCAATGCCCGGGGCGCGAGCTTGCGCTTTCAATCGGCGACGGGTCCGCTATACTCGCCGGGCGGATACTCCACTAACCAAACCGCAGGAGGACGAGATCATGGGCAGGAAGATCCGGATGGGAATGGTCGGCGGCGGGCCGGGCGCGTTCATCGGCGAGGTGCACCGCAAGGCGTCGCGGCTGGACGGGCACATCGAACTCGTGGCCGGCGCATTCGACATCAACCCCGAGAAGAGCCTGCTGCAGGGCAAGCTCCTGAACCTCGATCCGAAGCGCGTCTACACCGACTACAAGGCGATGATCGCGGCCGAGCTGGCGCTGCCGGCGGACCAGCGGATCGACTTCGTCGCCGTGACGACGCCGAACAACTGGCATTTCCCGATCGCCAAGGCCTTCCTCGAGGCCGGGTTCCACGTCATGTGCGAGAAGCCGATGACGCTGAACGTCAAGGAGGCCCTCGAGCTCAAGAAGGTCGTCAGGAAGAGCCGCCGTGTGTTCGGCCTCATGCACAACTACGTCGGCTACCCGATGGTGAAGCTCGCGCGCGACATGGTCCGCCAGGGCGATCTCGGCGCGATCCGGAAGATCGTGGTCCAGTACCCGCAGGGCTGGCTCGCCCGTGCGATCGAGAAGCAGGGCCAGATGCAGGCCTCGTGGCGGACGGATCCCAAGCAGAGCGGCGCGGCCGGCTGCATGGGCGACATCGGCACGCACGCCGAGAACCTGGCCGAGTACATCTCGGGCCTCAAGATCGACAAGGTCTGCGCCGAGCTGACGACCTTCGTGCCCGGCCGGCCGCTGGACGACGACGGCAACGTCCTGCTCCGCTTCAAGGGCGGGGCGAAGGGCGTGCTGCATGCCAGCCAGATCTCGATCGGCGAGGAGAACAACCTCGCGATCTGGGTCCATGGCGAGAACGCGAGCCTCGAGTGGCACCAGGAGCATCCGAACTATCTCTACGTGAGGAAGATCGACGCGCCCGAGGAGATCTGGAAGCGCGGCAACGGCTATGTCGGCGCGAAGAGCGCGGCGGCGGGCCGCGCCACGCGGCTGCCCTCCGGGCATCCCGAGGCGTTCCTCGAGGCGTTCGGCAACCACTACACGAACTTCGCCTGCACGCTGCAGGCGCTGGACGAGAAGCGGAAGCCGACGGAGCTGGAGCTGGACTTCCCCGGCGTGGAGGCGGGCGTCCGCGGCCTGCTCTTCATCGACGCCGTCGTGAAGTCGTCCAAGCTCGGCGCCAAGTGGGTCAAGATCCCCTCGGTCTGATCCCGCGACAGGGCTGACGGCGCGGCCGCCCCGGCAACGGGGCGGCCGCGTGCGTCTCATCCGGAGCGATGCAGTTGACCGGGATGCAAGAAGTCGCGCGGGCATCGCGCCGGAAGTAGGGAAACTTCAAACTCCAAGGAAGTTGGAAGTGCGAAGGGGATAGGAAGGGAAGTCGGAGGGGGTTATCGATTCCGACGCAGGGCGTCCCAGAGGGTGCGCGCCGTGGACAGGCCGACGCCCGCCCGTGGGCCGTCCGGTTATTCTTGAATCCAATCCGGTCCGGCCATCCAACCATCCCGATCGATCCGTGCCGGAAACGGAAACGGGCGCCCCGGGGAGCGGGGCGCCCGTTCTCCAACCATCCCCGGGACGGCTACTTCGCCGGCATCGGGACCACGGCCGACTGCAGGCCCATCTTCGCGCAGACGAAGAAGGCCACGGCGCCGACGATGAACGCGGCGACCGGCGCGGCCGGGACCGGGTAGATGTTCAGGATCGGCAGGATGCCGACGATGAAGCCCAGGGCCCAGGCGATCCAACCGGCCGGATTGAAGCCGGCCCGCGGGCCGGACCACTTGCCGCCGTTCAGCACATACTCGACCAGCATCGCGCCGCACACGGGCCCGAACGAGGCGCCGATGATCTGGAAGACGATGATCGCCTTGCCCGCCCAGCCGGTGATCGCCAGCGCGATGCTGACCGCCGCACCGATGCCGACGGAGACGAAGGGATTCACCTTCGGAAGCGTCGTCTTGAAGCTGTTGGCCGCGATGAACGACGAGAAGCAGGCGGGCGGGAACGCGGCGATCGCAAGCAGGAACATGACCAGGCCGGCCTTCGAGCCCAGCAGGACCGGGATCAGGCCCGGCGCCTGGAGGATCAGGCTGCCCTTGCCCGCCTCGACGGCGGCCTTGCTGGTGGCTTCCGCACCGTAGGCGCCGGCGATGATCAGGATCGCAAGCCCGGCCGTCAGGATGATGGCGCCCGCGACACCGAAGAGGCCGCCCATCGAGACATCCTTCTTGTCACGGCTGCTTGTCCCGAAATCCGCACCGGCCGCGCCGGCCGTTGCGAAGAAGCCCACCACGAAGGTCATCATGACCGCCAGCACGCCGAACGCATCCAGCGCGGCCGGGGCGGCCGGGGCGATCCCCTTGTGCAGGTCGACAAACTTCGCCGGGTCGAACGATCCGAGGCCGCCCATCGTCTTGACGAGCAGGAGCAGAAGAACCGCGAGCGGGATCAGCGGCAGGTAGGTCGCCACTTTCGCGACATACTGGATGCCCTTCAGGCCGACGAAGGCCGCCAGCACGCCCCAGATCACCATCACGATCTTGACCGACGCGCCTTCGAGGCCGAGAAACGCCGCCACCATCTGCGACGAGAAGAACACGTTGACGCCCAGCCAGCCGAACTGGAGGACGCCCATCAGGAAGCCGGGCATCAGGAACCCGCCCTGCGCCCCGAACGTCGAGGTGCCGACGATGTACAGGGGCAGGCCCGTCTTCATGCCCAGCATCCCGGGCACGAGGTAGAACAGGAAATGGCAGACGGCCGCGGAGAGCACGAGGCTCAGCAGCGCCCAGCCGATACCCTGCGAAAGGAGACCGCCGAGGGACGGCGCATTCGCCGCATCCTGCCAGAACACGAACCACAGGAAGATGCCCGCGTAGGTCGGTGCGGTGTTCTTGTACCAGGGCGCCCGGTTCGTGGCCGGATTCGGCGTCGCGCTGGTGATGTAGGCCGGCAACTGGCTCGCTTGGTCGCTCATGTCCCGTGTCTCCTCCCGATGGTTCGTTTCCCCCGGACGCAGCCACCCAACAACGCCGCTATGATTCGATTCCCGCGGGCGGCAAGTCAAGACCGAATCCCGGCGGAAGCCGGCTCCGGGGGCAACTTGGAGCTTTGGAACACCCGCCGCGTTCCGTAGGATGCCCCGATGCTGGATTTCCACAACGTGTCCGTCGCGCTGGGCGGCCGCCCGATCCTGGACGACGTCTCCGTCCGGGTCAACGAACGCGAACGCGTCGGCATCGTCGGTCCGAACGGCGCGGGCAAGACGACGCTCTTCCACCTCGTCGTCGGCGACCTGACGCCCGATCGCGGGGCGATCCAGGTTCCGCGCGACGTGCGGATCGGACACCTCCGCCAGAAGGGCATCGGGGCGGCCGGGGACCTGTCGGTTCTCGACTTCGCCGAAAACGCGTTGCCGGGTGTTCGCGAGATGCAGCACGAGATCGAACGCATCGAGGCGCGGCTCTCCTCGGAAGGGGCCGGTCCGGAGCACGACCGCGACCTTCGCCGCCTTGGCGAATTGCAGAGCGCGTTCGAGCACGAAGGCGGCTATGAGTTGCGGAGCCGGGCGGCGGCGGCCCTCGGAGGACTGGGCTTCCAGGCCGCCGACCTGCACCGGCCGCTGGGCGAGTTCAGCGGCGGCTGGCAGATGCGGGCCGAACTGACCCGGGCCCTGATCGCCCGGCCGGACCTGCTGCTGCTCGACGAACCGACCAACTACCTCGACTTGCCGGCGGTCGAATGGCTGCAGCGCTACCTCCGCGATTTTGCCGGCACGCTGCTGCTGATCTCCCACGACCGGTTCCTGCTCAACACGCTGACCTCGGTGACCCTCGAGGTGATCGGCGGCCGCCTCACGCGCTACGAGGGGAACCAGGCCTTCGCCGCGAAGCAGCGGGACCTGCGCTGGGAGCAGTACGAGGCCGGCCGCGCGGCCGCCGCGAAGCGCCGGGAGGAGATCGAACGGTTCGTGGAACGGTTCCGCTTCAAGGCCAGCAAGGCCGCCCAGGTGCAGAGCCGGATCAAGATGCTCGAGCGCATGGACCCGGTCGAGGAGGCCGTCGCGGCGCCGCGCGGCGCGGAGATCCGCATCGCGCCGCCGCCGTCCTGCGGGGCCGAGGTGATGCGGCTCGAAGACGCCGGCGTCACGTACGACGGGGATCGGTGGGTCCTGCGCCATGTCGACCTGCGGGTGATGCGCGGCGACAAGATCGCGCTGGTCGGCTACAACGGGTTCGGCAAGACCACGCTCCTGCGCCTGCTCGCGGGGAGGCTCGATCCGCGCGAGGGGCGCCGGGTGGCCGGGCACAACGTCGTGCCCGGGTACCAGTCGCAGGAATTCGCCGAGACGCTCGATCCGTCGCGCACCGTGCTGGAGACGGTCAAGTCCGCCGCGCCCGAACGGTCCGAGCGCGATCTTCGCGGTCTGCTGGGCGGCTTCTTCTTCAGCGGCGATGCCGTCGAGAAGAGGGTCGGGGTGCTCAGCGGCGGGGAGACCATGCGGCTGTCCTTCGCCCGCCTGCTGGCCAACCCGCCGAACTTCCTGCTGCTCGACGAGCCGACGACCCACCTGGACATCGCGGCGCGCGAGGCGCTGGAACGCGCGCTCGCCGACTACGCGGGCACGCTGTGCGTCGTCAGCCACGACATCGAGTTCGTCCGCCGCGTGGCCACGACGGTGATCGCAATGACCCCGCCCGGCATCACGCCGTACGCCGGCGGGTACGACTACTACCGCGAGAAGGTGGCCGCGGATGCGCCCGCCGCCCCCCCCGCCCCGGCGGGGCCGGCGTCGCCCGCCCCGGAGGGGACCGACCGGAAGGCGGGCCGGCGGGACCGCGCCATGAAACGGGAGGAGGTCCGGAAGCTCCGGGTTCCGCTCCTCAAGGCGGTGCGCGAGGCCGAGGCGCGAATCGCCGATCTCGAGAAGGAACAGGCCGATCTCATCGCCCGCTTTGGTGATCCCTCGGCGGTCGATTACGCCGCCGTGAGCCGGCGCCTCGGAGAGATCCGCGCCGAACTCCCGCTGGCCATGATGACGTGGGAGTCCGCCGGGACCCAACTGCAGGAGATCGACGAAGGGCGGGAGTCGGGGACGCGGGACGAACCGGGGTGAGGACGGGCAGCGGAGCCCTGAACGGCGCCGTGCGGACGCCGGCCCGGGCTTGCGACGGCGGGGGTGCGGGATTAGGATCGTGGCGAAGTGTCGGGCGTGGTGCGGTGCATGCGGAGGGGATCCATGAGCAAGATCGATGTGGACTTCGGCGGATGGATGCAGGAGGCCTTCGACCTCTACAAGCGGAACTTCGCGGTTCTGCTCCTCGCGAACCTGGTCGCGATGATCCTCTCGAGCCTGACCGCGTTCATCCTGAGCGGCCCGCTCTACGCCGGCGTGGTCATCGTGACCCTCGGGCTCCTGGACGGAACGGCGCCGAAGCCGCAGGTGGGTGATGTCTTCAAGGGGTTCCAGTTCTTCCTGCCCTCGTTCCTGCTGATGCTGGTTGTGCTCGGCGCATCGTTGCTCGTCGGCATGGTGCTCGGGCCGCTCTCGTCCGTGGCGACCTGGGTGCTTTCGACGCTGACGATGTTCTCCATCTTCCTGATCGTGGAGAAGAAGATGGACTTCTGGCCCGCGATCGTCGCGAGCTACGAGATGGTGAAGGAGAACTTCTGGGTTCTTCTCGCCCTCGTGGTCGTCGCCAGCATCATCTCCACCCTGGGCTTCATCGCCTGCTGCGTCGGAATCTTCGTGACGATGCCCTTCTACTACTGCGTTCTGGCGGTGGCCTACCGGAAGACGACCGGGGGATCCGCCGCCCCGGCCGCAGCGGAGGGTGAGCCGCTGGTGCGGATCAGCCCGCCGCCTCCGGCCGCGCCCACGCCGTAGGGCGGCGAGGGCCATGGACAAAGTCCTTTCGGAGCGCGAGGGCCTGGCCGCGAGGCCGAAGGATCTCGACTGGCTGGCCCGGAACATCCCGTGCCAGGCGGCCTGCCCGGCGCACACCGACATCCCCGGCTACCTCGAGGCCATTGCGTGCGGTGATTTCGAGGCGGCGTACCGGATCAACCTGGCCGACAACGTCTTTCCCGCGGTCCTCGGGCGGGTCTGCTCGCGCCCGTGCGAGGCGTCGTGCCGGCACGGATGGGAGGGGCTCGGCGAGTCCGTCGCGATCTGCTTCTCCAAGCGATCGGCCGCCGATTTTCTGGGTCGCACGGAGCCGGTCGTCCTTCCGCCGGTCTTCCCGCCCACCGGAAAAAGGATCGCCGTCGTCGGCGCGGGCGTGGCGGGGCTCGCCGCCGCACGGGAACTCGCCTTCTGGGGACACCGGGTGACGGTCTTCGAGCGCCACGACCAACCCGGGGGCCTGCTCCGTCTCGGGATCCCGGCATTCCGGCTGCCCCGGGAGATCGTGGAAAGGGAGATCCGTCAGATCGAAGCCCAGGGCGTGGAGATCCGGTGCGGTGTCGAGGTGGGCGGCCCGAACCTGCCGCTCAACCGGCTCGCGGCGGACCATGACGCGGTGATCCTCGCCGCGGGCGCGTTCCGCCCGACGCTGCCGTCGCTGCCCGGTTCGGACCTCCGGGGGGTGGACGCCGGGCTTCCGTTCCTGTCGGCGGTGAACGAAGGGGGCCGTACGGCGGTCGGCCGGCGCGTCGCGGTCATCGGCGGGGGCTTCACGGCGATGGACTGTGCCCGCGTGGCGCTCCGGCTCGGCGCGGAATCCGTGACGGTGTACTACCGACGGTCGCTGGCGGAGATCGTTGTGACGCCGGGGGAGCGGGAGGAGGTCGAGCACGAGGGCATCCCGTTCGTCCTGCAGGCCGCGCCGGTTGCCTTCCTCGGATCCGCGGGCCGCGTCGAACGTCTCCGGTTGATCCGCACGACGCTGGGCGAACCCGACGCCACCGGCCGCCGCCGGCCGGTGGAGATCCCGGGGTCCGAGTTCGAGGTCGAGGCCGACCATGTCCTCGCCGCCACCGGCCAGACGCCAGACCGCTCGTGGCTCGCCGCCGGGGCGCTGCCGGAGAACGTCGTTCTCGCCGGCGATTTCGCGCAGGGATCGTCCTCCCTGATCGATGCGATCGCCCATGGAAAGGCCATCGCCGCGCAGGTCGACGCCCGCCTCATGGGCGGCCGGCGCACGTCCGAGGTCGCGGCGATCCGCGACGGCCGGCCCCATCCGCGCACGCGGGCGATGGATGCGATCCCCCGGCAGCCGATGCCGGCCATCCCGGTGAAGGAACGCACGCTCGCGGGCGAGGTGGAGACCGGGTTCGACGCGGCCGCGGCCAGGGCGGAGGCGGACCGCTGCTACCTGTGCCACTACAAGTACGAAATCGACATGGGCCGCTGCATCTACTGCGACCAGTGCATCGAAGTGAAGCCGCGGCCCGCCTGCATCGTGCGGGTGAAACGGATCGACCGGGATCCCGACGGGCGGCTGACCGGCTGGCAGGAACGCGATTGGAGCCTCGCGCCCGACGCGGCGCGGCACGACTACTTCATCAACCAGGCCGACTGCATCCGGTGCAACGCGTGCCTCGAGGTGTGCCCGGTGAAGTGCATCCACGTGCAAAAGGTGTCGTGGACCCGCGCGCCCTGCGCGGCGACCGGCCCGTCACATCCGGCCCTGTGACCGCTTACGCGCCGGGAGCCGGAACAGGAGGATCAGCGCGCCGACGCCCGTGCCGATCATCATCGTCTCCAGGAACCGGAGGGGAACGCCGAGAAGAAGGGGGCCGCGATCGTCGGAGACCCCGAAGCGAGCCAGCCACTGCTGGGTCTGCACCGGAAACAGCACGCACAGCGCCAGGATGATCAGGAGGACGCCGGCCAGGACGGAGGCGAGCGCCAGGGGGATGGAGTTCACGAACAGGGCTTGGAACCCCTTCTCGACGATCGGCGGCTTGGCCACGTGCCGCGGGTCGCCCAACGGGCGCCGGCAGCGAACGCACGAAGGCGAGTCTTTCCTCAGGCCCGCGCCATTCTCCAACACGTGACCGCAATCCGGGCAGTAGACGGACATAACCGGCACTCCTTCAGAGTTCCTGATGATCGAACGTACGCGAGGAGGGCCCGGATGCAAGTGCCGGGGCGGAGAACGGGATCCGTCGGGTGCGCGCGGCGTTACACGATCCGGACGCCGAGCGGCTCCCCGCGGACGGAAACGAGCGAGTAGCCAAAGGCCTCGCACAGGTCGGCCGGCGGGCGGATGCCCGTCACCATGACGACGCCCCCCGCGTCCCCGCCCACGGCGCCGGCGCCGCACACCTTGGCCGCCCCGCCGCGGTTCTCGACGGCGGCGATGAAGTCCGACACGCGGGCGGGAACGACACCGATCCGATTCAGGAGCCGGTGGTTGCCGCGGATCGCGGCCATGGCCTCCTCGGCATCGTTGCCGGCGAGCGCTTGCTCGAGCCGGAGGGTGGTCGCCTCGAACTCGTTCCACAGGGCGGCGTCCCTCTCGTGGCGCCGCTTCACCTCGGCGACGCACTCGCCCGTCGTGGTCGAGGGCGCGCCCGTGTTGACGAGCGTCATCGGAAGGCGCGGCAGCGGGATGCGCTCGGCCTTCCCGTCGCGGAATCGGGCGCAGCCGCCGTGCAGCGAGATGTAGGAATCGACGCCGCTCGGGAACCCGTGCTGCATGCGCTCGGCCTCGAGGCTGTACTCGTAGTACCAGTCCGGGCGGAACTCGACGCGGAAGTAGTGGCCGACGCCCCGCAGCACGCTCAGGATCGTCGCGGCGGACGAGCCCATGCCGCAGCCCATCGGGATGTTCGAGCGGAGGCGGATGTCGAGCCCCTGGCCCAGCTTCATGTGCAGGCCGTCGAGGACGATGATGAACGCGTACTGGAACAGGTCGATCGGCTTGCGCAGCACGTCACGGATGCCGAGCTCGCCGTTAAGGAACATCCGGTAGTTTTTCAGGACCCGGCCCTTGAAATCGCGAAGGGCCAGGAGCGTGTAGGACTCGCGCTGGCGCAGATCGCTCAGATCGATCGAGACGCGGTCCTCGCCCTCCGCGCCCGCGGTGATCTCGGCCACGGCGCTGCGGTCGATCGCCATCGCGATCGCCGGACGTCCGTAGACCACCGCATGCTCACCGCTCAGGATCAGCTTGCCCGGGGCAATCGCCTTCATAGCGCCTCGTAGATCCGCTTGTGCTGGCTCATGCCGGCGAAGCGGAATGCGCCCGTCCGGTACTGCGCGAACGCGTGCTCGCCGCCGTCCTTCGGAAGGGCCAGTTGAAAGATATCCTCGTACTGCTGGTAGTCGAGCTCGATCCGCGCGTCGAACATCGCGCGGTGACGCGCCGTGAAGAGCGCGTCGCGGTAGCCCGGCTGCACCACGCCGCTGAAGAACTCGGCCATGCAGCCGGAGCCGTAGCTGTAGAGCCCGAGTCGGGCGCCGCCGAGATCCTCGGGGCAGGTGTCGAACAGGCACGCGAGGCCCTCGTAGAGCGAGGCGGCGTAGGTGTTCCCGGTGTTCCGGTTGTAGCCGAGCGACTCGCCGATGATGCGCTGGAGGTCGTCCGGGGTCGGCGCGGGCAGGCCCGCGGCGCGGTGCAGCCGGGCCTGGGCCTTCTCGGCCATGCGCGTGAACGGAAGGTGGTAGCACTGGCGGCGGAAGGCGTCGAGACCGCGGCCGCTGGCGGCCCGGTAGCGCTCCCAGGCGCTGACGAGCGACGCGAGGTAGACGCGCGTCGAGTACTGGCCGTCGACCAGCGCCTCCTCGCGGTAGTTGGGGCGCCAGAAGTCCATGACGTCCTCGGCATGGACCCCGTGCTCGGGGTCGATCGCCAGGATGCGCGGGTTGGCGGAGACGCGCATCGCGATCGCGCCGGCGCCCTGCGTCGGCTCGCCGGGACTGCGCAGGTCGTAGCGGGCGATGTCCGCGCCCAGGATCAGCGCCGAGCGATCGGGGTGCGCCGCGACCCATGCGCAGGCCAGCTGCAGGGCGGCGGTCGCGGCGTAGCAGGCCTCCTTCATCTCGATCGCGCGGCAGGAGGCGGGCAGATCGAGCAGTCCGTGGACGAAAAGCGCCGCGGCCTTCGACTGGTCCACGCCCGTCTCCGTCGCGAAGACCAGCAGGTCGAGGTCGCCGGCCCCGCCGGATTCGACGATCGGCAGCGCCGCGCTGGCGGCCATCGTGACGACGTCCTCGTCCGGCGGCGGCACGGCCATCCGCTCCTGGCCGAGGCCGAGAACGTACTTGTCCTTGTCCACGCCGCGGACCGCCGCCAGCTTGTGAAGGTCGAGGAAGTAGGATGGGGTGTAGAAGGACAGGCGGTCGATGCCGACGTTCATGCGCCCTCCGCCGGCGGCCGCGGGCCGAGAAGCAGGGCGTCGTTCCCGATGAGCTTCTGGGCGCGGTCGATTCCGAGCAACCACATCGCCGTCGTGAATTCCCGTTTCAAGTGAGCGATCACGTCCACCACCCGTTCCGCCGACTCCATCGCCGGCTCGAGGAAGGGACGGGCCATCCCCGCCATCGTCGCGCCGAGCACCATCGCCTTGACCATGTCCACGCCGCTGCGGATGCCGCCCGAGGCGATCAGCGCGATCCGCCCGCGGTACCGTCGCAGCGCCCGCAGGGCGTCGGGCGTCGGGATGCCCCAGTCCTGGAACGCCGTGCCGAGTCCGTCGTGAAGGCCCGCCGCCGCGCGGCGATGGCCCTCGATGCGGCTCCACGAAAGGCCGCCGGAGCCCGCGACGTCGATGATCCGCACACCGGCCCGCATCAGGGCCTCGACGTCCGCCGCCGAAACGCCCGCGCCGACCTCCTTTATGACCACCGGCACCGGAAGTTGTTCGACCACCGTCGCGATCTTCGAGATCAATCCGCCGAACAGCGTGTCGCCCTCCGGCTGCACCGCCTCCTGCAGGGGATTGCAGTGGAGGACCAGCGCGTCGGCGCCAACCACCTCCACCGCGGCCTGGCAATGGTCCGCCGTGAAGCCGCAGTTGAGCTGCACCGCCCCGAGGTTGGCGAAGAGCAGCGCGTTCGGCGCCAGGTCCCGCAGTTCGAAGCTCGCCCGCGCCGCGCGGTTCTCGAACATCACGCGCTGGGAGCCGACGCCCATCGCGACGCCCGTCATCTCCGCGGCCGTCGCGAGGTTGCGGTTGATCGCGCGCAGCCGCTCGGAATCGCCGCCGGTCATCGACGAGATCAGCAGGGGGAACGAGAGGCGGCGGCCGAGGAACTCGATCGATGGATCGACGTCCGACAGGTGGATCTCCGGCAGCGCGCGATGGATCAGCCGGACCGAGTCGAAATGGTGGCGCCGGCGGTCGGCCTCCGCGTCGGAGCGGATGACGTCGATCGCCTCCTCCTTGCGCCGGTTGGTCGGCTGCGAGTCCATCCGCACCGACATACCACACCGGGGGTCCGCCGGACAGGCGAAAACGAGCTACCGGCCGCGCTCCATGCGCTCGTGGACGCGGACCAGCTCGCCCGGGTTCGCGAGGGCGGCGAGGAGCGAGAGTTCGCCGCAGAGGACCGTGGCGGCGGCGATCGTCGCAAGGCGCCGGGCGTTGGCGCCGGGCGCGCGGGGCTCGAGGCAGCCGAGCGCGCGGAGGTTGTCCTGCACGAAGGCGAGGTCCTTGCCCGCGCCGACCGTGCCGACGACCAGGTTGGGCAGCGAGACCGCGAAGTACAGCGCATCCCCCCGCGCGTCGGCCGATGTCACGCCCTGCGAGCCCTCGACAACGTTCGCCGCGTCCTGCCCGGTCGCGAGGTAGAAGGCCAGCAGCATGTTCGCATAGTGGGCGTTGGCGGAGCGGACCCCGCCGGCGAGGATCGAGCCGACGAGGTTCTTCTTCACGTTCAGCGCCGCGATGGCCGCCGGCTCCGCGCGCAGCATCCTCCGGCAGAGGTCGCCGGAGACCGTCACATCGGCGACGACCGACCGGCCGCGGCCGAGGATGCCGTTGACCGCCGAGACCTTCTTGTCCGTGCAGTAGTTGCCCGACACCGACACGGGCCGCAGCGAAGGAAACTCCGCCGTCATCCAATCGAGGACCTGCTGCGCCGCGCGCGTGACCATGTTGTGCCCCGCCGCGTCGCCGGTGGAGATCTCGACGCGCACGAACAGCAGCGAGCCGCAGACCTGCGTGTGGACGCCGAGGAACTTCGCGAAGCGGCTGCCGCGCTGCGTCACGGCCGCGAGATCGTCCCGCCGAGCCGGCAGCCGAGCGGCCGCCTCCGCCGCGCCGGCCGCGTCGGGGGCCTCGAGCAGAATCGAGCGCGCCATGCGCTCGTCCAGCACAACGGCCCGGATGCCGCCCGCGGCGGCCGTCACCTTCGCGCCGCGCGCGACCGAGGGCCACAGCGGCGACTCGTAGGTCGCCAGCGGCACGCGGACCTCCGCCTCGACCTCCGGGCCCGCGAGGCGGACCGGCCCGACGGACTTCATCGGCACCTGTGCGGAATCCTGCATGATCGCCTTCCATCCCGGCCGCGCCGGATCTTCCAAGGATTGGACGGGATGATAGCGCGGCCGTCCAACCCTTGGAAGCCGGCCTGCGCCGGGACTCGCGCGCGGGCCCCGGCTGTGCCATTCTCCGCGGCCGCATGACGGGGAACGTCCAGAGGCCGCCGGTCCGGATCGGCGGCGTGACGCTCGCCGGCCCGGTGGTGCTCGCCCCGATGGCCGGCTACACGGACCTTCCGTTCCGCCGCATCTGCCGCCGGATGGGCGCGGGCGCGGTCTACACGGAGCTGGTCAGCGTCGACGGCCTGGTCCGCGGCTCGGTCCAGACGCTCCACATGCTCTCGAGCGATCCGGCCGAACGACCGGTCGTCGCACACCTCTACGGCAGCGACCCCGCGGTCTTCGCCGAGGCGGCGGCGATCGTCGCGCGGATGGACCGGTTCGACTGGATCGACATCAACGCCGGCTGCCCGGTGCCGAAGGTCGTCCGCCGCGGCGCCGGGGCGGGCCTGCTGAGGAAGCCGGAGCGCCTCTTCGAGATCGTCCGCGCCGTCCGCGCGGCCGTGAGCCTCCCGGTGACGGTCAAGACGCGCATCGGCGCATCGCGGGACCTCTTCAACATCGACGACGTTGCGCGCGGCGTTGCCGATGCGGGCGCCGATGCCCTGGCCCTGCACGCGCGGTTCACCGTCGACCGTCACAGCGGCCCGGCCGACTGGGACACCATCGCCCGCATCAAGGCCGCAGCCGGCCGGATGCTCGTGATCGGCAACGGCGGCGTCACGACCCCCGCGCAGGCGGTGGAGTTCCTCGGTCGCTACGGCGTCGACGCCGTGATGATCGGCCGCGCATCGATCGGCAACCCGTGGTTCTTCGCCCAGGCCGCCGCGATCCTGGATGGTCGCGCCCCGCCGCCGTCGCCGTCGCCCGGCGAGCGCCGCGCGATGATGCTCGAACACCTCTCCGCGCAGATCGGGCTTGCGAAGACGCAGTTCCAGAACCGCCGGAAGAAGATCGACCCCGCGGAGATCGCCTCGCGCCAGTTCCGCGCGCACCTCGTCAAGTACGTCAGCGGTCTGCCCGGCGCCGCGGCGATGCGGCGCCGGCTGAACGATGTCCGCTCGCCGGCCGACGTCGAGGCCGCCATGGATCTGGCGATCGGGGACGGCGCGGGTCCGGGCGACGCCTCCCTGCCGGAATGACGAGGCTCGCCGCGGGCGGCAAATTCCGGTATCACGCCGCCGACCGCGGAGGACATGTCATGGCCTGGATCCGCCAGCAGTTCGGAATCGTGGGGCTGATCATCGCCGCAGGCGCGGCGACGGCGGAGCCGGCGCGCGATGCCCTTGCGCGGATCGATGCGATCAACATCCCCGCCGCCGCGCGCGCGATCGACCACATGGCCTCAACCTGGCCGGACCGCTACGACGTCGCGACCCACCGCGCCGCGATCGAGGCCTTCCGCGCCCGGGCGCCCGCGCTGCGGGAGGCCGCCGCCCGCGGCGACGCGACCGCCGGCACGGAGGCCGAGCGGCTTGCGGCCGGTGTGCGCGCGGCCCTGCTGGCGAACCCGCTCCTCGATTTCGACCGGCTCCTCGTCCTGAAGCGCGGGTTTCCGAAGCCGGCCGATGCGCGGACTGCGATGGGCGCGAGCCTGGGCGTCGGCACGCTGAACGCCCACACGAGCGACACGCTGCCCCGGCGCGGGCACTGGAACGACGAACTGGCGGTGCTGTCGAACCTCCGCGGCGGCGGGACCTTCTCGACCGTGTACCGGCCTGCGGGCGGCGAAACCGTGATCGATCCCGATCTCGACTTCGACGGGGCGCGCATCCTGTTCGCACAGGAGGGCGCGCAGGGCAACTGGCGCGTCTTCGAGGTCCGCGCCGACGGCAACGGCCTGCGGCAGGTGACGCCGGACGACGGAGAGGACGTCGGCCACTTCGACCCGTGCTGGCTGCCCGACGGCGGCGCGATCTTCGCCTCCACCGCCGTGTACCAGGGACTGCCCTGCGAGTTCGGCGGGCGCATCATGGTCTGCCTCTACCGGCGCGACGCGGCGACCGGGGCGGTCCGCCAGCTCACGTTCGAGCAGGACAGCGACTGGTGCCCGACGATGATGGCCGATGGCCGCGTCCTCTACCAGCGCTGGGAGTACTCCGACCTGCCGCACTCGAACTCGCGCCGCCTCTTCACGATGAATCCCGACGGCACCGTGCAGCGGGCGTTCTACGGCAGCAACGGCTACTTCCCGAACGCCTTCTTCCATGCGCGTCCGGTGCCCGGCCACGCGCGGCGCGTGATCGGCGTCGCGGGCGGGCACCACGGCACGCCGCGCTCGGGGCGGCTCCTGATCCTCGACGCGTCGCTCGGCCAGCGCGAGGCGGACGGCGTCGTGCAGGAGATCCCGGGCTCCGGGAAGAAGGTCGAGCCGATCGTGCGCGACCGGCTCGTCGACGGGGTCTGGCCGCAGTTCCTGATGCCGTACCCGCTGAGCGACACCTACCATCTCGTCGCCGCCAAGCTGGCGCCCGACGCGCTGTGGGGGATCCACCTCGTCGACACGTTCGACAACATGACGCGGATCTGCGAGGTCGAGGGCGCCGCGCTGCTCGAGCCGATCCCGCTGCGGCCGACGCAGCGTCCGCCCGCGATCGCCGATCGCGTCGACACGGCCGGGAACACGGCGACCGTGTTGCTCACCGACGTATACCGGGGCCCGGGACTTGCGGGGATCCCGCGCGGCGCGGTGAAGGCGCTGCGGGTGGTCGAGTACTACTTCAGCTACCGCGGCACCGGCGGGCTGCTCGGCAGCATCGGGATGGACGGTCCGTGGGACATCAAGCGCATCCTCGGCACCGTGCCGGTCGAGGCGGACGGCTCCGCATTCTTCACGATCCCGGCCAACACGCCGTTGATGGTGCAGCCGCTCGATGAGCACGGCCAGGCGCTGCAGCTGATGCGGAGCTGGTTCGTCGGCATGCCCGGCGAGCCGGTGTCGTGCGTCGGCTGCCACGAGACGGCCGACGAGGCCGCACCGGCGGCGCCGTCGGTCGCGATGCGTCGCGCACCGTCGGCGATCGCACCGTGGCACGGACCGACGCGCGGCTTCAACTTCGCGCGCGAGGTGCAGCCGGTGCTCGACCGCCACTGCGTCCGCTGTCATGGCGACCCGTCGCTGGCCGCCGCGGCCGAGCGGGCGGGCCCGGGCGACCGCCGCAAGCCCTATCTCAAGGGCGACCTCGCGATCACGAACTGGTCGTCGCAGATCTCCGGCAACGCCGGGACGCGCGGCGGCGGGCGGTTCTCCCTCGCGTACGCCGAGCTGCACCGGTTCATCCGCCGTCCCGGCATCGAGGGCGACATGCGGCTGCTGAGCCCGATGGACTACCACTTCAGCACCACCGAACTCGGCCAGATCCTGCGGCGCGGTCACTACGGCGTCGCGCTGGACGCCGGGGATTGGGAGCGCCTCGCCGCGTGGGCGGACCTCAACGCCCCCTTCCACGGGACGTGGGGCGAGATCGTGGGGACGGACAAGGTCGCGGGGGTTGCGGCCCGCGCGCGGGAACTGCGGAAGCTCTATGTTCCCAACGGGCCGATCCCGGACTACGAGGCCATACCGGCGGCCGCGGCACCTGTGGAACCCCGCCCTCCGGGGCTGACGGTGCCCGCCCCGGCGGCCCCCGACACACCGGCGCCGGTCGTTGCCGGCTGGCCGTTCGACGCGGCGGTGGCGGCGCGCCGGCAGGCGGCGACGGCGCCGCAGGGCACGAAGGGACGCATGACGATCCCGCTCGACCCGCCATCAGCCGGGCGCCCGGCTCCGCCCGCCAGGTTCCTTCGCGTGGAAGCCGGGCCGACACGCTGGCTTTCGATCGCGGAGGCGGAGGTGTTTGCCGGCGGACGCAACGTGGCACGGGGGAAGACGGCGCGGCAGTCGTCGACCGACTATGGCGGCGATGCGGGCAAGGCGGTCGACGGCGACCGCAACGGCGCCTACAACGCCGGCTCGATCACGCACACCGGCAACGCCGAGGGCGAGTGGTGGGAGGTCGACCTCGGCGCCGAGATGGCGGTCGACGCTGTGGCGCTCTGGAACCGGACCGACTGCGCGGGCGAGCGCCTCGGCGGCTGCGGCGTCGTGCTGCTCGATGCGGCGCGCAAGGAGACGTGGCGCGCGAAGACCGGCGACAGCCCCGGCGCGGTGATCGACCTGCGCCTTGCGGACCCGCGGGAGGCCATCGAGTTCGCCTGGATCCCGCCCGGCGCCTTTGTCGCGGGGGGCGACGGCGTGCCTGACTCCGCACCCGCCGTGGCGGCATCCGTCGCGCGGGGTTTCTGGATGGCCCGATGCGAGATCTCGAATGCGCAGTTCCGGCGCTTCGATCCCGGCCACGACAGCCGCGACGAGTCGCGTCACGGCTACCAGTTCGGCCGGCGCGGCTACGACATGAACGCCGGCGACCAGCCCGCGGTGCGTGTCTCCCAGCAGGAGGCCGCGGCCTTCTGCCGGTGGCTGTCGGAGAAGACCGGGCGAACGGTGCGCCTGCCCACGGATGCCGAATGGGAGTGGGCCTGCCGTTCCGGCGCCGCGACGCCGTTCGCCTTCGGAGGACTCGACGCGGACTACGCTCCGCACGCGAATCTCGGCGACATCCGCCTGCGCGAGTTCGCCGCCTGCACCGCACGCGGCGGCTACTCCGCGGCCGAGCCGATCACCAACC
>CAYODK010000011.1:0-10700 GCA_964402695.1 uncultured Verrucomicrobiota bacterium | reverse complement strand
TACGACGACTGGGTGCCGCGCGACGACCGCATCGACGACGGCGGCTTCGTCACGGAGTCCGTCGGCCGCCGCGCGCCGAACGCCTGGGGCCTGCACGACATGCACGGCAACGCCGCGGAATGGACCGTGCCCGACGGCCCGGTCGCCGTGGCCGTCGCCCGCGGCGGCTCGTGGTACGACCGGCCCTTCCGCTGCACCGCGGCCTCCCGCGTCGCCTACGCCCCCCACCAGCGCGTCTTCAACACCGGCTTCCGGGTGGTGGTCGAGAACTGAAGTGGACGAGCCTTCGTCCGTAGCGCCACAGCTACGACGGACAGAGAGGGGGGACAGAGATGGGACGACGCGGATCCTCAGCATATTCGTTTCGAACGGTTGACATCACGACATCAAAGGAAGTATGTTGATACATCATGAGGACGACGCTTACGCTTGATGATGATGTGGCCGTGAGGATTGCGCGAATTCGTGAGGAGCGGAAGATAAGTCTTCGCGACGCGGTGAACGAGACGATGCGGGCGGGTCTGGAGAAGATGTCCGAGCCGGCCCGGACCGACCGGAAGGTCTTCGAGACGCCGGTGTTTCACGCCGATCGCCTGCTGATCGGCGACCTGACGAGCACGGCCGAGATGCTGGCGGTGGCGGAAGGCGAAGACCATCGATGAGGCTGGTCGACGCGAACCTTCTGCTCTACGCGACCTTCGACGTCTTTCCCTTCCACGAAACGGCGCGCCGCTGGCTGGATGAACGGCTGAACACCGATGCGCGCCTTGGCCTTCCGTGGGAAAGCCTGATGGCGTTCGTGCGCCTGGCATCCAATCCGCGGGTGATCCAGCCCTGTCTATCGGTCGGGCAGGCTTGGAAGCAGGCTCAGTACTGGCTTTCGTGCGACCCGGTCTGGATTCCATCCGCCACGCCGCGCCATCGCGAGATCATGGACGCTTTGCTCTCCGGCTACGGCCTGACCCACAAGCACGTCGCCGACGCCCACCTCGCCGCCCTCGCAATCGGACACGGCCTGGTGCTCTCGTCCGCCGACACCGATTTCGCCCGCTTCCCCGGCCTCCGCCACGAGAACCCTCTCCAGCCGGCCTGAAAGGGCGGGGACAGAGCGCCCGTCCTCTCAGCGGAAGGAGGAGGAAAAACACAAAGCCGCAAAGAGCGCAAAGGCGTGCCGGAGGTTTCACGCGGAGACGCGGAGGACGCAGAGAAGGCGGAGGTTTGGGAGCGGCTGCTCTGTCCCCGCCCATCCCTTCCTCCCGGAGGGATCAGAGGATCCGGGAGGGACAGCGGCCTCGCTGCCCGATCGTTGGATCTCTGTCCCCGCCCGGCCCGCCCGGCCCTGCCGCCATTTGTTTGCCATCCTGCACCCAACGCGGCGGGGGCGCCACGTCCACGATGGCCACGAGATCCGTGCGATCCGTGGAATCCGTGGTTTGCCTCCCGGGGGCCGTTCGGGCAGCATCGGCGAACCATGAACCTCCGCGCAGTCCTTGCTCTTGCAATGGTCGCCGTTGCCGCGGTGTGTGCGGCGGACGATCCGGCCGTTCTCACCATCGAGCCGTCTCCGGAGTTTCCGCGCAGCTCGGAAGGCTCGTTCGTCACCCTGAAATCGGGGCGCGTGCTGTTCCTCTACACGCAGTTCTACGGCGGGGCGGCGGACCACAGCCCTGCGCGCATCGTGGCGATCCACTCCGACGACGCAGGGCGCACGTGGAGCCGGGAGCCCCGGACCGTCGTGGAGAACGAAGGCGGCGCGAACGTGATGAGCGTGTCGCTGCTGCGCCTCCGGAGCGGGGGGATCGCGATGTTCTACCTGCTCAAGAACAGCTGGCTCGACTGCCGGCCGTACCTGCGCGTTTCGACCGACGAGGCGCAGACGTGGTCGGAGCCGAAGCTGGTGGTTGCCGCGCCGGGCTACTTCGTGCTGAACAACGACCGCGTGATCCAATTGAAGAACGGCCGGCTGGTGGTGCCGGTGGCGTTCCACCGTTCGCGCGGCACCGATCCGGACAGCGGCAAGTCATTCGATAGTCGCGGAGTCGCCCTCTGGTATCTCTCCGGCGATGAGGGGCGGACCTGGGTGGAATCGGCGACGTGGTGGGCCGCGCCGGCGCATTGCAGCTCCGGTCTGCAGGAACCCGGCGTCGTGGAGCTCGACGACGGAAGCCTCTTCAGTTGGGCGCGCACAACGCTCGGCAGCCAATACGGGTTCCGGTCCGCCGATGCCGGAACGACGTGGAGCGCCCCGGAACCGACCTCGTTGAAGTCGCCCTGCTCGCCCGCCAGCATCAAGCGCCTGCCCGGCTCGTCGGACCTGCTCGCGGTCTACAACGACCACTCCGGCACCTTCCCGTTCCCCGCGAACAAACGCACGCCGCTGGTGACCGCCATTTCCTCCGACAACGGCAGAACCTGGGCGAAGCCCAAGGTGTTGGAATCGGATCCCGAGGGCTGGTACTGCTACACGGCGATTCACTTCGTGGACGACGCCGTTCTGCTGGCCTACTGCGCGGGCGACAAGAAGGTGGGCGGCCTCAACCGGCTTCGCCTCCGCCGCCTCCGCCTCGACGAACTTCGTTGACGGGGGTCCGGCCGCCCCTCAGGCCATCAGGGCGGGCACGACGTGCGCCGGTTCGACTCCGGTCAGCCGCTGGTCGAGGCCCTGGAACTTGAAGCCCAGGCGGCGGTGGTCGATGCCGAGCAGATGCAGAATCGTCGCATGCAGGTCGCGCACGTGGATCGGGTCCTTCGTGATGTTGTAGGAGAAGTCGTCCGTCTCGCCGAGCGAGAGCCCCGCCTTCACCCCGCCGCCGGCCATCCACATCGCGAAATTCCGCGGATGGTGGTCGCGGCCGTAGTCGTCGCGCTTGAGGGCGCCCTGGCAGTAGACCGTGCGCCCGAACTCGCCGCCCCAGATCACGAGCGTGTCGTCGAGCAGGCCGCGGACCTTGAGATCCTGGACCAGGGCGTAGCCGGCCCGGTCGACGTCGCGGCACTGCTGCGGAAGGTCGCGCGGCAGGTTGCCGTGCTGGTCCCAGCCGCGGTGGTAGACCTGCACGAAGCGGACCCCCCGCTCGATCATGCGCCGCGCCATCAGCGCGCTGTGCGCGAACGTGCCCGGCTCCTTCGCCTCCGGGCCGTAGAGCGCGGTCACCGCGTCCGGCTCGCCGGAGAGGTCGGTCAGCTCCGGAACGGACGCCTGCATCCGGAACGCCATCTCGTACTGCGCGATCCTCGCCTGGATCGCAGGGTCGCCGACCTGGTCGAAGGACGCCCGGTGCAGCGCCTGCACGCCGTCGAGCATCGCGCGCCGCCGGTCGCGCGTGACGCCGGGCGGATCGCCGAGGTAGAGCACCGCGTCGCCGCCGGAGCGGAGCGCGACGCCGGAATGCTCGGCCGGCAGCGGGCCGCTGCTCCACAGGCGGGCCGAGATCGCCTGCACATTGGATTTCGGATTCGAATGCCGCGCGTGGAGCACGACGAAGGCCGGTAGATTGTCATTCATGCTGCCGAGCCCGTAGCTGAGCCACGATCCCATGCACGCGCGGCCCGCGATCTGGCTGCCGGTGTTCATGAAGGTGACGGCGGGCTCGTGGTTGATGGCGTCCGTGTGGAGGCTCCGCACGATCGCGATGTCGCCGGCCATCCGCGCGGTCCACGGCAGCAGCTCGCTGATCCAGGCCCCGCCGGGACCGTACTGCTGGAAGCGGTAGATCGACGGGGCGATCGGGAAGCGCGTCTGACCGCTCGTCATCGTGGTGAGCCGCTGTCCCATCCGGATGCTGTCGGGGATGTCCTTGTCGAACAGGTCCGCCATCTTCGGCTTGTAGTCGAACAGGTCGATCTGCGACGGCGCGCCGACCATGAAGAGGTAGATCGCCCTCCGCGCGCGCGGCGCGAAATGGGGCAGGCCGGGCAACCCGCCGGCCGCCGGTGACGCGGACGCCGCGGGGGCGCCGAGCAGCGACGCCAGGGCGGCGCCGCCGAGGCCGGTCGCGGTGCGTCCGAAGAACTGGCGGCGGGTGAGGTGGCGGATCCGTTCGTGCGTCAGCGGGTGCATGGAGGGCTCCTCACAGCGTCAGCGCCTCGTCGAGGCTCATCACCTGGGCGGCGGTCAGGGTCCATGCGGCGAGCTCCGCCGCCGGCACGCCGGCCGCCGCGGGGCTGTCGCCGACCTTCAGCAGCGCGGCCGCAGCGGCGGGGTCGGCAGCGAACTCGCGGCGGAATCCGGCGAGGGCGTCGAGCAGCACCCGGCGCTCGCCGTCCGCGAGCTGCCGCGCCAGCAGAAGCCGCGTGATGCCGTCGAGCCGGCCCCCGTCGTCCGCCGCCCCCGCGAGGGCGCGGGCGGCCAGGGCCCGGGCGGCCTCGACGAACTGCGGATCGTTCCAGATCACGAGCGCCTGGAGCGGGGTGTGGGTCCGTTCGCGGCGGACGGTGCACTGCTCGCGGCTCGGCGCGTTGAAGATCTCCATCGAGGGCGGCGGGGCGCTGCGTTTCCAGAACGTGTAGAGGCTGCGCCGGTAGAGGCCATCGCCGGTGTCCCGGACGTAGGTCTTCGTGTCGCTCTGCGGCATCGCCACGGTCTCCCAGATGCCGTCGGGCTGGTAGGGCTTCACACTCGGGCCGCCGCCGCGGCCGACCAGAAGGCCGCCGGCGGCGAGGGCCGCGTCGCGCAGGACCTCGCCGTCGAGACGGTACCGCGGCCCGCGCGCCAACAGCCGGTTCGCCGGGTCCTTCTGCAGCAGGTCGGACGTCGCGCGCGCGGAGCGGCCGAACGTCGCGCTGGTCACCATGAGCCGGAGCATGCGGCGGAGATCCCAGCCCGATTCGACAAACTCCACGGCGAGCCAGTCGAGCAGATCCGGATGCGACGGCCGGTCGCCCGTGATGCCGAAGTCCCCGGCGGTGGCGACGAGGCCCTCGCCGAAAACCTGCTGCCAGAGCCGGTTCATCGTGACGCGTGCCGTCAGCGGATTCCCGGGCGCCACGATCCACCTCGCCAGCGCGAGGCGGTTCGAGGCGTCCCCCGAGGGCAACGGCGGAAGCACGCGCGGAACGCCCGGATGGACCTCGTCCCCCGGCTGGTCGTAGGCGCCGCGCTTCAGGATGCGGGCCACGGGCGGCGTCGGCTTCTCGGCCATCACCAGCGTGACCGCGCCGCGCTTGCGGATGGCCTCGCGCTCGGACTCCAGCGCCGCGCGGCGGGCCGTGAGGTCCCGACTCGGCGGATCCACGTGGGCGAGGAAGTGGTCGAGCAGGATCTTCTTCTGCGCGTCCGTGCGGCTCCCGCCACCGGCCGCCAGGGCGGCGCGGACGGCGTCCGCGGCGGCGAGGCGGGCGACTTCCGGCGGATCGAGAAGCCGCCCGTAAAGCCGCAGGTCGCGGAAGGTGCCGTTCCGGAAGCCGGCCGACCGGCTGCGCCGGCCCAGCGCAAGCGGCGTCGCGGTGCGGATGCTGCCGCGCAGCGTATCCTTCGCCACCCGGGTCTCCGCCGGCTTCCCATCGAGGTAGATCCGCACGCCCGCGGCCTTGCCCGAACCGTCGTAGGTCGCGAAGACATGGGTCCAGGTTCCGGGTTTCAACGGGGACTTGGTCTCGACCTTGATCGCGTCCGCCTCCCACGCGGCGATGAGGTGGACGGCGACCTCGCCGTTCTGGAACCAGAGATCCCAGCCGCGGAAGCCGTCGGCCTCGTCCATGCGGGCGAGCAGCGCGCCGCTGCCCTCGGGGACGACGATCCACGCGCCGAAGGAGAAGCGGTTCGTGGCGTCGAACCCGCCGAGGTCGCCGAGGTCGGCCGAGACCGGCTCGGCGAGGCGCGCCGCGGCGCCGTGCAGGGTCTGGGTCCACACCGGATTCGCGGTGAGTGTGAACGAACGGCCGGCGCCCGGGGTGGAGTCGGCAAGCGACCGGCCGCGGCCTTCGGCGGCGGCGAGGTGAAGGAGCAGTCCGTCGGGAGGAAGGTCGACCGAGGCCGTCGCCGCGGGGACGTCGTCGGCCCACCGGTCGAGATCGGGCTTCGCGGCGTTCCGGCGCGCGGCCAGCGCGGCGTCGGCCGCCTGCAGGGCGGCGTCGAGTTCGGCCCAGCGTCCGCGGTCGGCGGGGGCGGGGACGAAGACGTTGGGCGGGGTCGTGGCGATGTTGCCGTCCATCGCCTTCTGCGTCGTGTTCCGGAAGAAGGCGGCGAACTCGTAGAACTCCTTCTGCGAGACGGGATCGAACTTGTGGTCGTGGCAGGCGGCGCAGCCCATGGTGAGGCCGAGCCACGCGGCGGCGGTCGTCTCGACGCGGTCCTTGGCGTAGAGGGCGAGATACTCGTCGTCGATCGCGCCGCCCTCGCTGGTCGTCGGGTTGCACCTGTGGAAGCCGGTGGCGATCTTCTGGTCCAGCGTCGCGTCGGGCAGGAGATCCCCGGCAAGCTGCTCCACGGTGAAGCGGTCGAACGGCAGGTTGGCGGCAAAGGCGGCGATGACCCAGTCGCGGTAGGGCCAGATGCTGCGGTAGTTGTCGATATGGATGCCGTGCGTGTCCGCGTAACGGGCGACGTCAAGCCAGTGCCGCGCCATGTGCTCCGCGTGGGCCGGCGAGGCGAGCATGCGGTCGACGGCCGCGGCGAAGGCCGCCTCCGTAGGCGCGTCGACGAAGGCGGCGGCCTCGGCGGGGGCGGGGGGCAGGCCGGTCAGCGCGAGCGACGCCCGGCGGAACCGGCGGGCGGGTTCCTCGGGACCGTTGGGGACGAGTCCGGCCGACTCGATCCGGGCGTGCACGAATGCGTCGATCGGGTTCCCGCTGCCGCCGGGCGGAACCGCGGGTCGTTTCGGAGGGAGGAAGGACCAATGCTCCTCGTATGGCGCGCCGTCGCGGACCCAGGCTTCGAGCAGGGCGATCTGGGCGGGCGTCAGCTTCCTGTGTGAATCCGGCGGGGGCATGATCTCCGCCGGGGACGTCGACCGGATGCGCCGGATGACCGGGCTGGCCCCGGGTTGTCCCGCGACGATCGCCGCGCCGCCCGGGCGTTGCGCCAGCGCGAACTCGGCGCGGTCGAGCCGCAGGCCGGCCTTGCGCGATCCGGAATCCGGACCGTGGCACGAGTAGCAGTTCTCGGAGAGCAGGGGCTGAACGTGCTCGTTGAAGCCGATGCGGGTTGGCAGGGAAAACGAACTCTCCGTAGAGCGCTCCGCAGTGGCGGGTGCGGTGGCCGGCCGGAGCACGCCGGCCCGGAGAAGGCCGAACAGAAGGGCCGCCGCCGCGACGGCGGGGAGAAGGGTCAGGATCGCGCGGGTTCGGTACGGGGCCATGTCAGGGTTCCGGGGTGGGGAGTTCGGCGTGGATGACCGCGTTGGTCAGCGCGGACGCGAGCGCCCGGACCGACGCGGCGTCGGCCCGGGTCTGCCAGACGTACACGGCGCGCAGGCCGGTGCGCGACGCAAGGCGGGCGAGTCCGTCGGCGCCGACCCGCGTTCCCGTGAGATTCAACATTTCGAGATGCGGGAGCGGCGGAAGCGCGGCGATCGCCGTGTCATCGCAGACGGTTTGCGCGAGGTTCAGGCGCCGCAGGGCCGGGGTGTTGGTCAGGGCGGCAAGTCCGGCCGGCGTCACGGAGGTCCGCGACAGGTCCAGCCAGACCAGCCGGTCACCCAGGCCGGCCAGCGCCGCAAGATCCGCATCCCCGAAACGCGCAGGCTCTGCGCCCGGGTGGAACTCTACTGCCGGGCGGCCGGCCGCGATCGCGCGGATGCCGCCGGGGATCTTCGTGCGGAGGGTGGCGAGGTCGGACTCGAGAGCTGCCGTCCGCGCCGCGGCCTCTTCCGCAAGTTTCACGCGATCCACCTCGGGGATGCGCGCCTCGACCGCCGCCATCACCTCCGCAGGGGGCTTCAGGTCGTCCAACCGCCGGTCATCCGGCATTCCGGCGGCCGCCCACCATTCCAGGATGCTGATCTCCCCGGCGGTCGGCTGCGGCTTGCCTGCGGGCGGCATGTGCTTCGGGTCGTCCGCGGGCAGGCGTATCCGGTGGACGAGCAGGGCGACCGGTCCCTGCGCGGTTTCGGTTCCGGCCACCGAGGCTCCGGCGGCGGCGACGGCTCCGTGGGCATCGAGCCGGAGTCCGCCCATGGCCTTGGCCGGGTTGTGGCAGATGATGCAGCGATCGGCGAGGATCGGGCGGACGACATCGCGGAAGGCGAGCCGTTCGCCGGTGGGGAGGAGGGCGGGGGCGAAATCGGCACGCACCGGCAGGCCGAGCGCGCGGCGGACGGGGGCGGGGGCGTACTCCGTGAGGTAGTCCTCGCCATGGGTCAGCGCCCCGCCGAGATGACCGGCGGCAAGCGTCAGGCCCGCCGTTGCGAAGAGCAGACCGCGCCCGGCGGCCATGGCGCCACCGGTCCAGGCGAGAAGCGCCAGGATGGCTCCGGCCGGCACGCCCAGGCCGAGGATCATGTGACGCTGGAGCAGCGCGGTCTCGTACCCGCCCGACTGGCTCAGCATCCATCCCATCACGGCGGCGGCGGTGCCCGTCAGCGCGCCGAGCCCCAGCAGGAACGAGGTGACGGGGGCGGGCGGCGTCGGGATCACGCGCCGGAGTCCGGGCAGACGGGAGAGTTCAAAAAGCGCGGCGACGACAAGGATGGCGATGGGAAAGTGGAGCACCACGGGATGGAAGCGGCCGATGAATACGGCCCATTCGGGCGGCGCCGGCCCCGCACCGGCCCGGAGGAATGGAAGGGCGGCGAGGATCAGGATGGCGGCCAAGCCGCCCGCCCGGCCCCGCCAGGGCCCGGAGCCATTCCTTCCCCCGCCCGCGGCCTCATTCATCCCTGCGTCCTCCCTCACATCCGACGGGCCATCCACCCCGATGACCGCCGGGAACTTACTGCACATCAAGGCGGGTACAAGGGCGGGGACAGAGAGCGCCCGTCCTCTCAGCGGAAGGAAGAGAGAGAACACAAAGCCGCAAAGAGCGCAAATACGGGCCGTAGGTTTCACACGGAGACGTGGAGGACGCAGAGAGGAAATGACGTCTCTGTCCCCATGCCCGTTCGATCGCGGCGGAGATCGGAAGGTCATCCTCGGATCTTCAGTGCCCCCAAGGTGGCAATGGTGGAGTAGTCCTTGTCGTTGTGCAGGAGTGCAACGTCGTGCTCGATGGCCACGGCGGCGATCATACAGTCGATGCTGTTGCGAATGGTCAGGCCCCTTTTCCTCAGGTCCCGGTAGATCTCCGCCGCTCGCACGAAGGTCTCGTGGGTCATCGGCAGCGAGATCAGAACCTCCAGCGCACGGCGCGTGCGCGCATGCTCGCGGTCATCCCGAATCCCTTGGAGCACTTCCGTGACGATGACCCCGCACGTGCAGATATCCTCGCCCTCTTCAAGCAGAGCGGTGAGCGTCACCACTTCCCGGGTCTCGCGGTTGCGAAACAGATCGATCCAAACGGTCGTGTCAACCAGGATCACGCAAGACCCCGCCCCGCCCGCAGGGAGGCCAGGTCGCCCTGCCAGACCACTTTGCCGCGCAGATCCAGCAGCTTGCGCTGGTTGCCCCGCCGCTTCAGCTCGCGCAAGGCATGATCGATGACCGCGCGTCGGGTGCGAAGCCCCGTGAGTCGCTGGCATTCGTCGACCAATCCATCATCCAGCACGATGTTCGTCCTCGTCATGTGTCACCTCGATACACATTCTGCGGCACATTTGTGTGTAGCGCAAGCCTGCGAACGGGGACTGGAGGTTTCACGCAGAGACGCCGATCGGGGCGGGGACAGAGAGCGCCCGTCCTCTCAGCGGAAGGAGGGAGAACACAAAGCCGCAAAGAGCGCAAAGACGGGCCGGAGGTTTCACACGGAGACGCGGAGGACGCAGAGAGGAAATGACGTCTCTGTCCCCGTGCCTCCTCTTCTCCCTCTATTGTGGCGTTGCGCGTATCCCCGACGCCCGGAGATGATCGCGGAGAGCGCCTAGGTCCAAGGTTCGGGCAGGTCTGAAAGACGTCCGGTCGTTGACCACCAGGTTGTGCGCGTGGACAGCCAGTACCTGCTTCGGCTGTCCGAACTCAATCACCCATGGGAGGCATCCGCATAAGGCACCTTCCGCCCTGGCCTTCGTATCGATCGCATCATAAGCCAGGGGCTGGGATTCGATCCAATCGGCCAGGACTGCGACATGGCTGCGGGTCGTGATAGGCGGCAGCTCGCAGCGCGTTGCCGGGTCCCAGAGGGTCACCGTGGCGCTGCGTCGCAGGGCTTCAAGCGCCGTTGTCAGGATCTCTGCCGCACGTTTGCATTCCCCGGCATGAGCCAGGGCATAAGCTCTTCGCGCCGGGAGATCGGGCAGGAGAACAACACGCCCGCAGCTTGTTGTCCAGCGGACCAGCGATAGCGCGGCAAGTTGATCCAGGATCTTCGGAAGAGGTGCGGTAAGACTCAAAGTCACGGGGGGTGACTCGGCCTCCTGCCGCGGAGAGAGAGCCGAACGTATCACGCGGTTTGTGTTGCCGGTTGCCTGTGAGAATGCGTCATTGAGGTAATCCACAAGACACATCAGAGAGGCCTCCCTGCATTCGCACGGGATTACCACCTCTGCGATGCGGGGATGTACATTGGAAAGAGAGGAGTTCGGTCCCGTCGTCATGCAACCGTGGGTCAGCACGGATATACTAACCGTCTCATAATAGGCTAGACACCGCCGCGATTCTGTGCGAGGATG
>CAYODK010000010.1:0-59681 GCA_964402695.1 uncultured Verrucomicrobiota bacterium | reverse complement strand
CCGGGGCAGCATCATGCAGAGCCACTTGTCGTGGCGGGTGAGGTCCTCGCGGTCGACGGCCTTGTTGAGCCAGTCGCGCATCATGGGCGAGTTGACGTTGTCGTTGTAGACCCAGCCCTCGTTGCCGGTGTTGTAGGGCGGGTCGATATAGATGCACTTCACCTTGCCGGCGTAGTACGGGAGGAGGCTCTTGAGGGCCTTGAGGTTGTCGCCGTGGACGACGAGGTTGTCGTGGAGGCTGACCTTCTTCGCGAGGCTCTTCGCCTTGACGGGCTTGAGTTCGTGGTAAGGGACGAGCAGGTGGTGATTCTGCACCAGCGCCTTTCCCTTGAATTGCAGCGACGGCATGGCGGTTTCCTCTTCCCGTTTCAGCGTCCGCCCCGCGCCGGGCGCGCGGCGGTCTCCCCGGCGAGCATCCGGATCGCGCCGGCCGCGGCCGGGTGGGCCCCGTGTTCCTGCCAGAACTTCTCGACGATCCGGCGGGCGTGCATTTCCAGCTCGTCCACGCCGAGGAACCGGGCCAGCTTGCCGGTTTGGGCCTCCGTGGGCAAGCGTTGACCGAGTTCGATCTTGCTGAGGAGGGCGGTGTCCATGTCCGCCGCCGCCGCGACGACGCGCAGCGGCGCGCCTTTGCGCTTCCGTTCTCCGCGCAGCCACCCCCCCAGCCGCATCCGCTCCGCCTCGCTGGTCGCTTTCATACTAGACATACTATGTACAATCCGCAGCCCCGTGTCAACTCTTCGTGGGAGGGGAAGTCGTAGAAGATGGATTCGGAGGCAGGGACTCGGGAGCCGGGAAGAGACGTGGCGCCCGGGATCGTGCGATCGGCGGGGCGAGCCGCCCCGCCCTACCCGCCGTCCGCATGGAATCCGAGGTGGGGCCGGGCGGCCCGCCCGGCCGAGCGGGAGATTTCAGAGCGGGGCGGCGGCTTCGTTTCAGGGCTTCGCCGGCAACGAGGAGCGCAGCGGGACGGTCTCGATGCGGACGTTGTCGGTCGGGGCGGTTTGTTCGACGAGGTTCGTGCAGCCGTCGTAGCCGGCGATGGCCCGGAGGACCGAGTTCCCGAGCGGACCCTGGATCTTCACGGCGGTGCGGCCGCGGGCGAGAACGGTGTCGACGAACACGTTGAAGGTGTCGCCGGGCTTGTTTTGCGACATCGACCAGTACCGCGTGTCGCCGATCTTGAGCCCCGCCGCGACGCGGGCGTCGCCGGGACCGGAGGCGTCGAGCACGTCGCGGATGAACACGTTGTAGAGCCGGATCCCGTCGTGGTTCAGCAGCCGCACGATGTGGTGTCCGCCGGCGATCCTGACGTGGACGTTGCGGATCGTGATGTCATGAATGTCGTCGTCGGCCCGCGGCGCGCTGCCGCCCACCTGCATGCCCGGCGCGCCGCCCGGCCGGGGCGTGTCGCGGCGCAGGCCCGTCAGCGCGACGGCGTCGTCGCCCGTGACGCCCGTGATGTTCTCGATCGTGATGTGGTGGCAGCCCTTGCGGACGTCGACGCCGTCCTGGTTCGGGTACTTGTTCGTGTTCCGGAATTCGAGATTGGCGATGCGTCCGTGGGCGCAGCCGTTCTCGACCGACACCGCCCACGCCTGGGTCTCCTCCATTGCGAAGCCCTCGATCGTGAAGCGCTCGACGCCGCAGAGCAGGACGCCGATCGTCCGCCAGCCGCTCTTGTCGCCGGGCGGATCGAAATGCGCCTCCAGCCCGCCGCTGAGCACGGCGCTGCCGGCGCCGAGGATGCGGATGTTGCGGTTGCCCTGCACCGGCGAGTTCGTCGTGCCCGCGTTGCGGATGAGGTTGTCCCTCGTGCCCGGCGCGAGCCGCACGAGGCAGTCGCGCAGGACGAGGGTGAAGTCCGACGGCAGCAGGATCGCGCGGTCGATCAGCCAGAGGTCCTTTCCCGTGCGCTCGTTCCGCCGCGGGATCTCGATCGACCGCGCCCCGGTCTCCACCGAGCGCGCGATCGCCGCCTCGATGCGGTCGCTGTCCGTCGCGCCCGCGACGTCGTTCGGCGTCACCGCCGCCCGCGCCGCGCATGCCGCGACCATCGCCGCCAGGATTCCGAGCGCTTTCATGGACACCTCCCCGCTCCGCGCGCTATTTCGCGGCCGGAGCGCGCACCGTGTCGACCACGCCCGCGCCGAAAGTTCCGGCCTTTCCCTCCACCGTGTTCTCCTCGACGACCGCGACCGCCGCCGCGTCGTCGATGCGGAAGCCGGCCGGCGCGTTCGTCGAGAGGCTCACCGGGTACCAGAAGTACGCATGGTTGCGGCGGAAGACCGTCGCATCGGCCCCGGGGCCCGCGCGGTAGCCGGTCATCGCGTCGCGAACGACGTTGAACTCGGCGATCGTCCCGGCGATCGCGGCCGACGCATCCTCGCCCGGCTTCCGGCCGCGCGCGGCGACCAGCACGCCCTCGTCGCGGCTGCAGATGAACGAGTTGTGCCGGAGCACGTTCCCGAGGGCGCGGGGAAACTCGACCGGAAGCCCCGGGGCCTCGCCGCTGGTCACGAGCGCGCCGACGCTGCACTCGTCGCACCGGTTGCCCTCGGCGACGTTCCAGAAGAGCGGGCTGATCCCGCGGTTCCACGTGCGCGGCATCGACGAAGCCAGCGTCGTGCCGTTCGCGTAGAGGAAGAGCCCGGGCTTGCGCTGCCGCTCGACGGTGTTGCCGGCGACGATGTTCTCGATGCACGAGATCCAGAGCTGGACGCCGGTCATGCCGTCCGGCGCGTGGTTGCCGACGACGTGGTTCCGGTGGAAGGCGGTGCCGATCGCGACGACCGAGCCCTCCGCGGGCGGCACGCGCCACGGACGGTCGACCGCCCACCGGTCGCCCTCGCGGCGGACGACGCGCCGGGTCTGGCCGCGACCTGCGCCGGAGAGCACGGTCACGAAATAGGCGTCCACGGGCGGCTCCGGCGATCCGTCGTCCGCATCCGGCGGCAGGAACGGTGTCTCGCGACCCTCGGCGTCGTGCGCGAGCTGTTCGCGCCGCACGTTGCCGAGACGGGCGTCGGGCGTCGCCGGGATCGTGCGCGGAAGCGTGACGCCCTGTGCGTCGGCACCCGCCAGCGGGCCGAAGTAGGCCGTGCGATGGTTGCCCTCGAAGAGGATCATCTCGCCGACGTTCTGCTCCATCCCCGCGACGCCGCCGAAGCGCGGCTGGCCGGCGGCGCCGGGGTTCTCGACCCCGTTGCCGGCGATCCAGTTGTTCGCGACCGAGCCGTGGCCGGTGGAGACCCACACCATGCGGCGCGTCGTCGGCCCGCCCGCCGCGGCGCCGGGCGGCGAGGCGAGGAGGTTGTCCTCGATGATGCACTCCTCGAGGGGCTCGCATCGCCCGAGGATCGCCGCCTCCGCGTTTCCGCCGAACCGCGTCGAGGGCACGAGCCGGTTGCGCGCGAATTCGCACCTCCGGACGCCGCCCAGAAACAGCGGGGTGCGCCCGCCGATCTCGCTGTCGAGTACGGCCGCGCCATCGGCGTTGCGGAGGTGGACGCCGCAGTTCTCCGCCTGCTTGCCGTCGCAGCCGGACACCCGCACGCCGCGGACCGAGCATCCGCGCACCCAGGCGAGGGGCTCGGGCGAGCGGATCGCGATCCCGAGGTTGGCCTGCGCGTTGCCGAGGATCGAGAGGTCGCGCACCGCGGCGCCGTCGCCCGCGAGCCACACCGCGGCGCGGTCGCCGCCGGGGAGCAGGCCGTCCTTCGAGATGAACCGTTCGCAATCCTCCGCCTGAAGGATGAATGCCGGCGGGTTGCCCGAGGGCGCTCCCGGGCGCATCAGGGCGTCGGACGGCACGAACGCTGGATCCGCACTGATCACGAAGGCGTCGAGCGAGACGCCTCCGCCCCGCAGGTTGCGCCATTCGATCGAGCGCCGGCCCGCCGCGAGGTCGAGCGTCGCCGCGCGGGACCACGCGAACGCGCCGAAGCCCCCGGTGTTCGTCAGGTGGTCGAGCGGGACCGGCGCGCCGCCGTCGACGGCCAGCGCGTGGTTGCTGGTGACCCCGGTCATCTTCCACGGCGACATCTCCGTCGCGTAGCGCAACCAGACGGTGTGGCGCCCCGCCCGCGGCACGTCGAGCGAGTAGCCGATGCGGTCGCCCACCGTGTGAATCGACGACGGCCCCTGGTTCCACCCGCTGCCCGCCAGCGCGGCAAACGGCGCGGCCGGATCGTGGTCGAGCACGAGCCGTGTCGCGTCCGCCCCCGCCCCGGCCAGCGTGACGCCCGCCGGGATGCGGAGCGTGCCGCCGAAATGGAACTCGCCGGCGGACAGGGTCAGCGTCCCCCCGCCCCGCTCCGCAAGCCGTGCGACCGCGCGGCGGAGGTCCTCCGCGGTCGCGTCCGCGCCGAGCCTCGCCGTTGCTCCGGGTGACTTCGGCGGCGCGGCGACGCGCAGCCCGAGCGGCGCGCTCCAGCCCCACTCGCCGCCGCTGCCGGCGTGAACGCGCAACTCCCACGCGCCGGTTTCGAGACCGGCGGGCAGACGCAGCGTAAGCGTGTACGGCGTCGCCGCGACGACCTCGCACCGCGTGTGCCAACGGTCGCGCGAGACGAACGCAAAGGCGCGGTCGGCATCGGGCCGCGCCGCGAGGTTCCGGCCGAAGACGCGCACGACGCCGCCCGGCGTCACCGTCTCAGGCGTGCACCACCACACCTCGGGACGGTTCAGCACGACCGGCGCCGAGGCGCCCGCGGCGTTCGTAACCCGGAGGAGGAAGATGCCGTCGCTGGCCTTCGCCGGCAGCGTCGCGGCCAGGATCCCGTTCGTGCAGAACAGGACGCGGGGCTGCCATGCCTGCCCGTGCGGATCCGCGGGGCTGACGCCCCACACGGCGACGTTCGGCGCCAGGCGGTCGCCCGACAGGAGGAACGTCTCGTCCGGCCCGGCCGTCGCGGTGTGTTCGTACACCACGGGGCCCTGCGGCGATGTCGGCAGCGCGGGCAGGTCGAACGCCGTGCCCGGATGCGGCGGAAGACCGGCGGCGGCGAGGTACGGCGCTGCGACGGCGAGTGCCAGGAATCTCATGGCCCGAGTCTATCGGGCCGGCACGCGCGCGGCGACATCAACCTCCGCCGTGCGGACGGGCGCCGATCACGTCTTGATGTCCCGGAGTTCCCATCCCTTGCGAAACTTCGGCCGGACGAACTCGTTCGCCTTCTCGTTGTTCGTGAACCGCAGGTTGGGGCCGTCCCAGCGCAGTTTCTCGTTCGGGAACCGCCAGGCGATGGTGCCGAGCAGCAGCCATTCGACGTAGGGCCCGGCGATGCCGAAGTGGGAGCAGGCGGGCGGTCCGCCCTTGCACGCGCGGATCCAGTCCGCGTGATGGCCCGGCGACCGCTCGATCACGGGATCGGGCTTCACAAAGCCCTGCATCGCGGTCTCCGGGACGCGCCGCACGCTCTCGCCGCGGCCGCCGGTGGCGAGAAAGCCCTTCGAACCGACGAAGATCTCGTTGAACCCCTTCAGGTCCGCTGCCGTCAGCCCCCCGGGCGGCGCGAAGCGTTTCGCCGCGGCGCCCTCGTACCAGTGGACCGTCACCGGGGGCATCTTCACCGACGGCGTCCTCGGGTGAGGCCTCTCCGGGAATCGGATCTTGCAGGAGTAATGCGGGTACGTGACCGGGTTCACGCCCTCGACGAAGTCACACTCGACGCTCTCCGGGTGGCCCAGGTTCAGGGCCCAGTTCGCGGGGCCGCAGATGTGCACGCCCCAGTCGCCGATCATCTGTGTGCCGTACTCCAGGAAGCCCCGCCAGTTGATCGGAGCGATCATCGAGCTGTACGGGCGCTCGGCCGCGCGGCCGGTCCACAGGTCCCAATTCAGCGTCTCCGGCACCGGCTCCGTCGCCGGCCACTCCGTGACGCCGCGGGAGAAGCCGCCGCCGCTCATGCCGTGAACCTCGGTCACATCGCCGATGTCCCCGCGCCAGATCATCTCGCACGCGAGGCGCGTCGCCTCGTGGGAGTAGCCCTGGTTGCCCATCTGCGTCGCGACCTTGTACTTCTTCGCCGCCTTGGCGAGCAGCCGCGCCTCCCAGACGGTCTGCGTGAGCGGCTTCTGGCAGAACACGCCGAGGCCGCGCTCCATCGCCCACATCGCGACCGTCGCGTGCATGTGGTCGGGGATCGTGATGGTGATGCCGTGGAGATTCCTGTGCTCCTTGTCGAGCATCTCGCGGAAGTCGCGGTAGAGTTTCGCGGAGGGGTGAAGCGCCGCGGCCTTGCCGAGGAAGCCGGCGTCGACGTCGCACAGCGCGTAGATGTTTTCGCCCGAGACGTGGCGGACGTCCCCCGCGCCCATCATGCCGCCGACGCCGACGCAGCCGATGTTCATCTTCTCGCTCGGCGGCACATGGCCGGCCCCGCCCAGGACGTTGCGCGGGACGATCTGCACCGTCGCCGCGGCCGCCGCCGAGAATTTCAGGAACCGCCGCCGGCTGATCTCTTCACGCCCGTGGCTCAAGGTCTTCATCGTCCCGCCCCTTTGCTTGGAGTGCATCCCGTCCATCAACCCGTCCCATTAGGCCTGTCCGCCGCCCGTTTCGCAAGCGCCCGACGTTGCGCGGGCAGGTCAGTTCCACCGGTCGCGTCTCGAACGCGGCAATGCGATGCCCGGCCCGCGGCCCTGCGGCCGCGCCATCCGCGCCGCGCGCGGAGGCCAGCGGCCCCGCCACGGTGGCCCGCGGACTTCGGCCCTCGGCCCTCTGACCTCGCTCCTCCCCCATGCCGCCGCGAAGAACCCGACCCGACTCCACCTCCCACTCCTACAGGCCGGCGGAGAATCCCCTGCGGGAGTTGGATCTCGAACTGCCGCATCCGATCCTGGTCCGACAATCCGCGAGGCCCCCTGCGACAGCAGGAGCCGCCTCACCCATCGCTGGGCGCCGCCCCGGTTGACAATGCGGATTTCGTCGGCCGCGTCGACCCTGAGGTTGAACGTGATCAGCGTCGGGTTCTGATTGCCCAACTGGCATGGGGTCAGCTTCACGACCGGAAGAGAGATCTCGACATGCTCGCCGGCCAGCTGCAGCACCCGACCTCCGTGGTCTCCGACGATGCGTGCCGTTCCCGCGCCGCTCGTGGCGAGTTTCGGAGACGACGGCCGGGTGTCCGGCGCATCCTGCTCAAAGCCGATGTCGTAGAGCAGCGTCTCCGTGGGTGACACGGGCTTCCATTCCGACGCCGCCGCGCCTGCGACGGCGAGCACGCCGGACAGGATCAGCGCCCCCACCGGGTGGACGGAAACGCGAGCGGCCGCAGGGGCGGCGAAAGCGGCGGCGAGGGGCAGGATGCAGAGTGGTTGCCTCATGGCGGATCCTTCCGGCTGCGGACGACCCGGAACAGGCCGTCGCCTCCCGGCGCGACCCCCAGCAGCGTCACCCTCTGCCAGTGCGGGTCGGAATCGGGATAGCACCAGGCGGTCGCATGCCAGCGGCCGGCCAGATCCTTGAAATCGCCGTTGTGGCCGCCGAAGCGGATCGCGCAGACGCGGTCGCCATAGGGGCCGTAGATGCCGTGGGTGGAGACGAACGGCACGCTGTCGCAGGTCAGCCACACCAGGCCCCGGTCCCGCGGGCGAGGCGAATCCGGCCGATGCGACCGGGCTTCCGGAGACGGCTGGGTGAAGCCCGATTCCAGCGACTGATCGGCCGCCTGTAGCCAGGTCGGCGGCATCAACGACAGGGCGGCAAGGAGCGTGATGGCGATCTTCACAACGGGTCGCCTTTCATCCGATGATTCTCACCCTCCACGCGACGCAACGCGGCGTCAAGCGTTACGCCTTCGCCCGGCGTCAAAACCAATCGGAGCGTCTTGTCAGCATGGCGAACCGTTGCAGCCTCACCGGTGTTAGAACGGATCGTCGCGCTCCTGAGCCTGCCCTCAGCCCAGGCGATGTCCACCTCAAGGCCACCGCGGACCCGCAGGCCTTTCACGCTGCCTTCCGGCCACGCCGCCGGCAGGGCGGGCAGCAGGTCGATGCTTCCGGGACGGCTGAAGACGAGCATGGTGTTCACGATGTGCGGGATGCCGCCGTTGCCGTCGGTGTTGAAGGTGCGGGCGTTCGGGTTGTGCGAGGTGATGAGGCTCGGGTTCATCGAGCGCCGCACCGCCATCACCTCCAGTCTGCTGTACGCCTCCTGCGGCATCCGCAGGTACGCGGC
This sequence comes from uncultured Verrucomicrobiota bacterium, assembly GCA_964402695.1. GTDB lineage: Bacteria > Verrucomicrobiota > Kiritimatiellia > PWTM01 > PWTM01 > VGWF01. The sequence continues at coordinate 51,499 of CAYODK010000010.1, read as the reverse complement.
CGCCACGCCGGCCTGGACGCGGCCGAAGGTCGAATCCTCGCCCCCGTTGTCGCTCGCGAGAATCTTGGCGCGGACGGTTGCCTGAGCCGCGGCCCGCAACGCCCCATCGGTCTCGAACACCGGATCGAAGCTCTGGAAACAGGGGTAGAGCTGCGAGTGGTGCCGGTGCGCTGCCCGCATCGTCTTGCCCGGGAATTCGGGGATATGGCCGTCGCGGTTGGTCGGATAATCGGGCAGCCGCCCCAGCATGGCCTCCCAGCGGGGCACGTTCTCCTGTTCAATACCCAGCGTGCGGCAAGCGACAATGAGTTTCGTCAGCATCTCGCGAGCAACGGCGCTGTCCATCGTCGCGTTGATGCCGCTGCCCGTCTCCGGATCGTAGGACGGGATGAAAACCAGGCGCCCATCCTTGTCGGTCTCGCCCAGGAAATCCTCATAGAACGCCACGACCTCCTTCAACAGCGGTACGCAACGCTTCGCCAGGAACTCGCGGTCGCCGGTGTAGTCGGCGTAGTCACAGAAGAAGCTCGCCAACCAGCCGCAGCCCGCCGTCCAGAACACGCCGGACCAGTTGCCCCAGTGCAGTTGGAGGGCCGTGTTGGAGGCGCGGGCGTTGGTGAAGAATCCGCGACAGCCGTAGATGCGCATCGCGTTGAGGCGCCACTCGGGGTGGAAGCCTTCCATAAGCCGGAAGTAGCCTTCCATGAGGTCGGCCAGGTTTGCACTGCATGCGGAGGCCATCGCGGCTTGAATGTTGGTGTCGAGCGTGTAATCCCCCGACCAATTGGCGTTCCAAGATCCGGTCCAGATGCCTTGGAGGTTTGGCGCAACTTCGCCCGCGGAGCAGATGAACATGTACCGGCCTGCATCGTACATCTTTTCCATCAATGCGGCGGGCAGCCGATTCTCGTGCTTGGCTAGATCGAGCAGTTCCTCGGACGTTTTGCCGCGGTCGGCGCCGCCGCCCAGATCGAGCGTCACGCGGTTGAATAGAGCGCCGTGCGCCTTCGAATGCGGGGCGAAGAGCGCGTCGTAGTCCGCATCGACGGCAGCCAACGACGACTTCAACTGCGGCAGCAACGCCGCCGCGTCGCCGGCGCTGAGATACGCCACGACCGAGCTGTCGGCCAGAGACGGCGCCGGCTTGAACGCACCGGGCGTCCGGAAATCGGGATGGTCGGGTGAGTAGACCCATGCTTCGCTTGCTTTCCTGGGCACCGGCGTCTTCCACGGTGCGATGCGGATCAGCAGCAGCACATCGCGATCCCCGTCGCGGCGCACGATGCGGACCGCGGTGTCGAAACCGCCCTTGCCCTTGCGGTAGAGGTTGTGGCAGACGACCCATCCGGGCCCGGCCTCCTGTTTCGATTCCACCAGTTCGTGCTCGATGGCCGGGAAGAGCAGTTCGCACGGCACGGGCCCGGTCACGTGGAGCGCGATCATGTTGTCGGGGCGCGACACGAACATCCGGCGTCGGAATTCGCCGCGGTCATCGCGCCAGTGCTCGACCACTTCGCCCGTCGCGAAATCCTGGGTCCGCTGGTAATCGCGAATCGCGCCTTTCGCCGGTTGGCGGAGGTTGATCAAGACGCCCGGATGGAATTTGTCCGTCCACGTCAGGCCCGGATAGCCCTGCTCCTTCGCCTTGCCGAGGAAGAACTGCATCGCGTCGCCGTAGCCCTTCTCGCGGATGATCCGGCGCAGTTCCGGCACATGCCGGGCAAGGTCCGGCACGATCTCGCGACTGCCGAGCGGCAGGAACAGCCGGCAGTGATTGGCGACGAATGTCTCGTTGGTCGGGTTGCCGAAGAGCAACGCACCCATGCGCCCGTTGCCGGTCACGAACGCATCCTCCCAGCGCTTCCCCGGCGTGACGCTCCGCACGCAATGGTCCAAGGCATCGGCGGCGCGTGCCGCGGCCGGCGACAGGAGCAGCAGGACCAGCACAACCTGGCGCATGACGGTATCTCCCCTCCAGGCCGCCACGGCATTTCCCGCGCGGCGAGCCGGAGCGCCGTCCTTGTCGCACGAACGCTTGATCTCCTACGAGATCAAAGAACCGTCATCCGGACCGCGGGGACGCATCGCACTTCCGCGGGACTGCCACGGTCGCGGCCGGATCAGACAGTTTCCGGAAGCTCGTAGGGCTTGCGGCGCGCGCGGTCGAGGAACGTGTTCGCCTCCGCGTCGTCGAACCGCTCCTTCACCGGATCCCACTTGAGCCGCTTGCCCGTCCACCGCGCGATGTTGCAGAGGTGGCACACGGTGGCCGAGCGGTGGCCGATCTCGACGTCGGCGATCGGTCGCGCGCGCGAGCGGATGCAGTCGAACCAGTTCTGCATGTGTCCGCCGCCGACCGCGGGCGAGGGCTCCTTGGGCGCGTCCTGGCCCGGCACGGGCGACGGCGGCGGCGTGGGATCCGCCACGCCGGACGTGCGCGCGCGGGCCAGCGCCCGCAGCTCGTCGATCCCCTGTTTCAGCGGACCGGCGACGAGGTCGGCGGGCTCGGAACTGCAGCGGCCGCGGTCGATGCGGACCGTCCCCTTCTCGCCGATGAAGACGCCGCCGCCGCGCGGGCCGTCGCGAAGTTCGACCACCGTCCCGCTCGCATAGCGGAACGAGACGGGCGGCGCGCCGCACAGCTTGTTGCCGCGGTTGGCGGACTCGGGCTTGTCGTAGGTCGGCGGTTCGAATTTCCCGTCGCCCACCCACACCTCGACCGGACCGCTGTCGTCCATGCCGAGCGCGCACTGGATCTGGTCGAAGCCGTGCGCGCCCCAGCCGGTCATCTCGCCGCCGGAATACGGGCGGAACGACAGCCACCCCGGATTCGCGCGCGGGGCGTAGAGGTCGGCGTGGTAGGCGACGGGCTCGGTCGGGCCGCACCAGAGGTCCCAGTCGAGCTCGTCGGGCACCGGCTGCGCCGGCAGCGCGCAATGCCACGGGCTGGGGTAGTTGAACGCGATGACCTTCTGCACGCGGCCGACGATGCCCTCGCGGACGAGCCGGCAGCCGATGAAGTTCTCCGCCTGCGAACGCTGCTGGCTGCCGCACTGGAAGACGCGGCCGTACTTGCGGACCGCCTCCACCATCAACCGCCCCTCGCGGATCGTAAGCGTCATCGGCTTCTCGGCATAGACATCCTTGCCCGCCTGGCACGCATGGATGCAGGTCAGCGCGCGCCAGTGCTCCGGCGTCGCCGTGATGACGGCGTCGACATCCTTTCGCTCGAGCAGCCTCCGGTAGTCCTTGTAGACCTCCGCCTTGTACTTCTCCGCCGCCTTGCGGGCGCGCGGGAGGTTGACGTCCGCCAGCGCCACGATGCGCGCCTCGGGCGACCGGCCGGCCGACCCCAGCAGCCCGCCGCCCTGCCGGCCCGGACCGATGACCGCGATGCCGATCTTCTCGTTCGCGCCGAACGCGGCGGCGGGAATGAACATCGGCGCGGCAACAACCGCCGCCCCCGCCGCGACTCCGCCCCGGACGAATTCCCTGCGGGTGACCTTGTGCGTCGTCATCGTCTTCTCTCCTCCCCGTACCGCCGACAAGACTACCCGCCACCCGCGCCAAGTCGAGATCCGAGCGCAACGCGAGAACAGCGGCGCCCCCATGGCTCCGGGATCGTCACCCCCCCACGCGGCGGGACGCCGCGTCTACGGCTGTCCCTCCGGGGATCCTTCCATTTCAGGGGGCGGCCAGCTCCAGCCGCGTCGGACCGAGCAGGCCGGATTCGGTCGAACCGCGGTAGTGCGTCGGGATCGTGACGTAGTGGTTCGCGAGCGTGTTGCACACGAGGATCTCGATCCGGTTCGCGCCGGGCTTGAGCCGCCCCGCGAGATCGAAGCGCCACGGCGGGGACACGCGAACGCCGGCGGACTCGCCGTTCACGATCACCTCGGCGGAGGCCGCGACGCGGCCGAGGTCGAGCGTGGCATCGCGCGCCGCCTGCTGCGCCGTCAGTGTCACCGTCCGCCGGTACCACGCGCCGCCCGAGTAGGTCTCGAGCACCCCGCACTTCGACCAATCGCCCGCCTCGATCCCGCCGGGGCCGCAGTCGAGCCGCACGTAGCCGTCGAACGCCGCGCCCCCGTAGGCTCCGCGCTCTTGGGCGACGCGGATCGCCACGACCGCGGACCGCGCCGGCGGCGCCGCGACACGGACGCGTGCAAGGCCGGAGGCGGCCTCCACCGTCTGCTCGCGCCCGTCGACCCAGACCCGCAACGCACACCGCGTCGGCAACTCCATCGCCCGCAGCCCCGGCGGCGCGAGGAAGCGGTACCAGCCCGCCGGCGACGCGGCCTGCGGCCGCGTGTCGAACGGCAGGATCCCGGCGTCGCCGTGCCAGCGCGAGGCGAGAGCGACGTTCCACGGCACGGCCCCGTCCGGCGCCGCGGCGGGCACGGGGGCCTCGAGCCGGGGCGGCCCCTGCGGGTGCGTCGCCCAGAGGCTGCCCGCGAACGGACCGATCACGCGCGCGGGCGTCCATGCCGCATCGTCGAACCCCGAGGCGGGCCAGCCGGCCGGGGCCTTCGGCGCGGACATCCACGACGCGTCGGTGCCGAGGCGCGTCCCGTCGTCGCCCGTCCCGGGCGACAGTTCCGCAATCAGCGCGCCGTCGCCGCCCTCGTTGCGCGCCTCGATCGCGATCGCGTTGGCGCCGGCCCGCAGGAGCTTCGCGACATCGTATTCCTGCACCCGCGACCATGACGTTCCGCGCCCGGCCTCGCGCCCATTGACGAAGAGCGTGTAGCCGTTGTCGCACGTGACGCGGAGCCGTGCGGACTCCGGCGCCGCGTCGAGCCGGACCGCGCGGTGGAAGTACCGGCGCGCGACGCCCTCACGGTCGCCGGGCCACCAGATCCAGTTCGCCGCCGCCGTGAACGCCGCAGCGTCGGGAGATTCGCCGCCGCCCGCGGACGGCACGCCGAAGACGAGGTGTCCGCGCCCCGGCTTGTCGTAGCGCAGCAGCAGCGCGTTCGCGCCGGCCTTCAGGCGCACGGTGGGGGCCGATGTCTCCACCGGCGCGCCGTCGAGCCACGCCGCCGCGGGCGCGAGGCCTCCGCGCGAGAGCGGCGTCTCCCCCGCCACGGGCGCATGGACCGACGTCCAGAGGTACGTGCGCGTCCCGTTCTTGCCGGCGACGCGCTTGCAGGCGGGATGGCCGTGCGCGACATCGCCGATGCCGATGAAGTCGTCGCCGACCTGGATCTTCAGCCCGTGGTATCCCTGGTGGCCGCAGTCGTTCTCGATCCCGAGCCGCCACGAGAACTCGTACGGCTGCCAGTGGTACGCCCTGCCGCCGACCGGCACCGGCACCGCGGGATCAATGTCGCGCAGCGCGGCGAGGGCGGCGTCCGCCTCCGCGCCGTCGGGCAGCGGACCGAGCTTCCAGAACCGCGGACCGAACCCGCAGGTGACCGTGCGCCACGCGGTGTCATCGAGGGCGGGCTTCTCCCAGCCGGGGTCGGACGCGGTTTCGTCGGCGTACTTCATCCGCCGCGCCTCGGCGCCGACCGTCGCGGCCGTCGGCGGCCAGTGGAAGTCGCCGAACCGGTTGTCGAGCATCGGCCGCACCTCGAACTCCCACAGGGCGTCGAGCGCGATGGACTCGACTGCCGTCGCCGTTCGCCTCGGGGCGGATTCCGGCGCGCCCGGCGCGAACACGATCAACTGCATCTCGGACTCCGACAGCGGCAACTCGAGGCGCGTGTGCGTGGCGTCCTGCCCGGTCACGGACAGCGGGCTCACGCCGCCGGTCCACGGGTCCCACAGTTCGACGCGGCCCGTCGCGCGGAACCGGCACGGCGCGCCACGCGGGGCGCCGTAGACGGCGTAGACGTCGCGCGGGCCGATCCGGCGGTGCAGCGCGATGCCCGGCCCCTCGTAGTCGCGGACCGGGATCGCGGCGGCCGCGTCCACCGTCGCGCCGCCGGGGAACAGCTCCTTCACGAGCGCCGCGACCCCGGGGTCGTCGCGGCCGACGCGGTCGCTCGCCTCGGGCAGCGCGCCGACCGCCAGCACGACGCCCCCGGCGCGCCGGAACGCGGCGGCCTTGGCCAGCGTCGAGTGCCGGATCGCGCGCATGCCGGGCAGGATGAGCACGCGGTAGATCTCGCCGGAGACATGCAGTTCGGGGCCCGCGATCGCGGCGCGGTCCAGGGACTCGAAATCCATGAAGTCGAAATCGATCCCCTTCGCGTGGATCGCGCGCGCGGTGTCGAAGGCCGCCGCGACGGCCTCCTTGCCGCCGAGGTCCGCCTCGACCGGCGCGACGGGATAGAGGATTGCGACGTCGCAGCGGTGGTGGCCCTGGCTGAGCAGGTAGGCGAGCCGCTGCTGGCAGTCCATGAAGCCGCGCAGGTGGGGCCAGTAGGGCATGCGGAAGGTGTTGTCCGGCGGCGCCCACTCCCACCATCCGCCGTGGGTCGAGTAGTACATGCCGTGCAGACCGAGCAGGTTGAAGCCCATCGCGTAGTTCGCGAACGTGGCGTCGACGAGCCCCGCGGAGGTCGTGCCCCACCCGCTGCCGTAGAAGCCCTCGAGCCACACGCGCGGCCGCCCGTAGAGGTGCGCGATGGAGGCGGCGACCTTGGCCTTGATGAGGTCCTTCCCGAGGTGCGGCTGGTCCGCGCCGGGGCCCTGGTTCCAGCGCTGCGTGCGGAAGTAGTCGCCGAACTCGCCGACGTTCCGGCCGCGCCCGCCATGGTCGCAGCCCATGATCATGCCGCGGCGCTGGTGCCAGTCGAAGACCGGCTTGAAGAAGCCCTCCTCGCTGAGCGCGACGAGCACGTCGTTGTAGTCGAGCCGGACCTTCGGCGTGCGCGGCCCGGCGTCCTTGAAGAGCGCGGGCAGTTCCGGCGTGATGTCGTACCCCTTGCGCTTCCGGAACTCCTCCGCGAACCCCTGTGACCAGAGCCGGCCGGCGACGCCGAAGCCGAGCTCGTCGGAGAAGAAGAAGTTGAGCCCCTTGCCGCCCTCGCCGGGGAAGCGCGTCTCGAACTGTCCGAAGAAGCGCTCGGCGTACCACGTGCCGGACATCGGGTGCATCGGGTTGAGCGACCACTCGACCGTCTCGGGCGCGACGCGGCCGTCGCGGCCCATGCGCAGCACCTGGCCGCGCACCTCGGGATGGTCGCGCAGCAGTTCGTCGACCGTGTATCCCTGCCCGAAGCCGAGCGTGTAGTCGCTGAGGCTGATGCCCGCGCCCTGCTTCCCGGCCTCGCCCATGAACCAGCCGGTCAGGTCCCACCACGCCGCGGAGAAGATCGCCGGCTCGCTCGGATAGGTCAGCCCGTACGACCGTCCGCCGCGGTCGGAGTGCGCGTAGTTGATCTGGTAGCCCGAGACGCCCATGCCCTCCATCCGGTCGAGCTGCCACGCGAGGCGTTCCTTCGTCAGCGGGTCGCCCAGCCACCAGTAGAACGGAACGATGCCGTAGCCCGGCGGCGGCGAGCGGAAGCCCGGCAGCGCGTCGAGGTCCGGCGAACGGTCCGGGAATCCGACCGACCCCGCGGGCGGCGGCGGCACCGACGCCGGATCGCCGAAGCGCAGGTCCGCGGCGCGGGCCGCGCCTCCGAGCGCCAGCGCCAACCCCACGCTGCACAGAAAGATCGCGCCTCGAGACGCCGATTCCACGGGTCGTCCGGCCCTCATGACTGCTCCTCCGTTCCGCCTCCCCGGATCCCGCCTACTTGCCGCCACGATGCGCCCGGGCCTCTTCAAGAAACGCCAGGATGTTCGCGAGGGGCACGTCGCCCTCGACGGCGTGGGACGGGGCGAAGATGTAGCCGCCGGCGGCGCCGAGGTCGAGGAGGCGGCGGCTCTCGGCGCGCACCTCCGCCTCGGTGCCGTAGGGCAGGATGCGCTGCGTGGAGAGCCCGCCGTGGAACGCGAGGCGGCCGCGGTACCGCGCCAGCAGCGCGGCGGTGTCCATGACCTCCGGCTGGAACGGGTTGAAGCAGTTCAGGCCGAGGTCGACAAGGTCGTCGAAGAGCTCGTCGACGTCGCCGCAGGAGTGGATCATCTGGAACTTCCCGGCATCCCTCACGAACCCGTACATCCGCCGCAGATGCGGCTTGATGAACTCATCCCACCACGGCTTGCCCATGATCAGCCCGTGCTGCTGGCCCCAGTCGTCGCCGAAGTAGACGGCGTCGATGTCGTGCCGCAGTGCCTCGCGGACCTGCGCGAGGTTGTAGTCGGCGATGGCGCCGAGCAACTCGTGGACGAACGCGGGGTGATCGATGAAGTCGAGCAGCAGGTTCTCCATGCCGCGCAGCGTCCACGCGCGCTCGAAGAGTGAGAAGCCGATGTAGAAGACGCGGAAGCGGTCGGGGTGCCGCCCGATCGCCGCGGGGATGCCCCGGAAGAAGCGCGGATCGAGCGGGTCGGGGAGGCGGAACCCGTCGAGCGTCGGCTCCGGCAGCCGGCAGCCCTCGACGATGCCGATGTCGCGGTCGACGCTGCGGTCCCACACGACGCCGAAGACGTCGCGGACGCGGCCTTCGCCAGCGTCCTCGAAGAAACCGATCGCGGAGCCGAGTTCGAGGATGTGGTTGTCGACCGCCGCCTCCGCCTGCTCCTCGCCGCCGAAGTGACGCGCCAGCGCCTCCCACGGTTCCCGGGTGAACTGGACATGCCAGGGGACGTAGGGCGGCCGCCGCCCCGCGAGGGTCGCGCGCACGACGTCGCGCTTCGTCATGGTTCCGCCGCCTCGCCGTCCCGGGGGGTGCCCGTGTGCATGCATGGCGTATACCACCCCCGGGCCCCGGCGAGAACCAAGGACTCGCATGGCTTGCGCTCCGGCGGCTCATGTGGCATATAGTCCCGCGCTTCTGGAACGGGCTTCCGGAACCGCCACGAATGCCGAACGACAGTTCATCCAATGCCTCCCCGACGGGCTCGGCGAAGGGAGTGCGGCTTTCCACCGCGGCGTTTGCCGTGCTGGTGGGATTCGTCGCGCTTCCGTGGGCGCTGATGGCCACGGGCGTCCTCGGCCGGGGATTGGCCGCGGACGCGGCGGCATCCCCGTCCGCGCGGAAGAAGTCGACCGCGGATCGGGCGGAGCTGCGAAACGGCCCCTGGGGGGACTTGGAGATCACCCGGATCACGATCTCCCCGTCCGAGGAGCTGATTCCCGCGGGCTGGTCGAAGCAGCTCACCGTGACGTGGTTCTTCGCCGGCCATGACGAGGAATCGCTCCGCCGGTTTCTCGACAGCCTGAATTTCACCGAGACGCAGAAGACGGCCCTTCTGGATGCGGAAACCTGGACGGTCGAGCCGGGCGGAGTGGTCGTGCGGCCGGCGGGCGAAGTGGTCATGTCCATCGAGCCCGAGGTGAGGAGCGCCCTCTATCTCGCGCTGGCCCGCTCGGATCGCAACATGCCGCATCACCAGCCGTGGTCCTGCCGCACGGAGGACTTCGAGCAGGCGCTCAACGCATCGAACCTGACCCCGGAAACCCAGGAGCGGATCCGCCAGGTCGCCTACGTGCGGGGGCGCCGGACCTTCGTATCGGACAGCTTCACCCTCCTGAACATGACCCCGGACCGCGACGAGAAGCTCAGGATCACGCGGCTGCTGAGCTCGGCGTCGACGTACCTCGTGAAGCTGCGGATCACGGCCGACACCGACATCGACCAGCTCATCACCTACTGGGGCGGTCGCGGGCGCCGCAAGGACCTGCGCCCCATGCTCGAGTCGCTCGCCTCGCTGCCGAACGGCGGCACCCTTGACCTGGCCCACCTGCTGCCGGCCTTCGGGCGCCAGCGCCTCTACATCTATCCGCATCCCGCGCAGGCCGTCGACGGCGTCCGCCGGGACTGCCACTGGACCAGCCTCAACTTCTTCAGCCTCAACCCGGAGGACCGGTTCGGCATCTCCGAGGAGGCCCAGCGGTTCATCGTCGAGCATTACTACGGCATCGGCGAGACCCCCCAGTTCGGCGACCTGGTCTTCTTTTCGCTGCCCGGGGGCGAGATCATCCATTCCTGCGTGTACCTCGCCGCGAACCTGGTCTTCACCAAGAACGGTGATTCGATCCGCCAGCCGTGGTCGATCATGGATCTCGACGACGTGACGGACCTGTACTCCGTGATGTCGCCCGACGGCGTGAACGTCCAGTACTGGCGCAACCGGGATCATGAGAACTGAGCGGCGCACACCCGCCCTCCCGGCCTTCGCCGCCCTCGCCCTGGTCCTGGCATCGCCGAACGTCCGAGCCGCTTCAGGCGACGGCGACGTGCGCCGCGAGTCGGGCTACCGCGGCATCTGGTTCACGCTCGGGCAGATGACGCCGCACGGCGACAAGTACTCCGGCGGCCTCGGTACCTACACCGCGAACCACGTCCCGATGGCGGCCTACGCCCCGCAGGCGGACAGGACCTTCTTCACGTGGGGCGGCACCGTCCCCGGGAAGCGCCACCTGCTGGTCATGGTCGCGTATTACGACCACAAGACCGGCCGGGTGCCGCGCCCCGTCGTCGTCTGCGACAAGGAGGGCGTCGACGATCCCCACGACAACGGCAGCCTCTGCATCGCCGGCGACGGCCACGTCTGGGTCAACGTCAGCGGCCGCGCGAAGAAGCGCCCCGGCTTCCGCTACCGCAGCCGGAGGCCCTTCGACATCGACGCCGGCTTCGACCTCGTCTGGACCGGCGAGATGACCTATCCCCAGCCGCACGGGCGCGAGGGCGCAGGGTTCCTCGACCTCTTCACCAAGTACACGAAGGGCCGCGAACTCTACTTCGCGTCGAGCCCCGACGGCCGGATGTGGAGCGGCGACACGAAGCTCGCGGGCTTCGGCGGCCACTACCAGATCAGCCAGGCCCTCGGCCCGCGCGTCGGCACGTTCTTCAATTTCCATCCCGGCGGCGACGTGAACAAGCGGACGAACCTCTACTACATGGAGACGCCCGACGGGGGCCGCACGTGGACCACCGTCGACGGGAAGCGCCTCGCCCTCCCGCTCGCCGAGGAGAAGAACCCCGCCCTCGTCATCGACTACCGCTCGCAGGGGAAGCTGATGTACGGGAACGACCTCGTCTTCACCGCCGCGGGCCGCCCCGCCATGTTCTACATCACCGGCACAAGCTGGATGCCCGGCCCCGAACCCGGCCCGCGCGACTGGCTCGTGACGCAGTGGACCGGCTCGGAATGGAAGACCTCGAAGGTGACATCATCGGACCACAATTACGACCTCGGCAGCCTCTACGTCGACGGCGACTCCTGGCACGTCATCGGCCCCTCCCACCCCGGCCCGCAGCCGTGGGGCGTTGGCGGCGAGATGTGCCTGTGGCGCAGCCGCGACGCCGGGACCACGTGGACCCTGGAACGCCAGATCACCCGCGACAGCCCCCGCAACCACTCCTATGCCCGCCGGCCCGCCGTCTGGAAGGACCCGTTCCATTGCTTCTGGGCCGACGGCGACCCCAACCGCATGTCCGGGTCCCACCTCCACTTCTGCAACTCCGACGGCTCCCGCGTCTGGCGCCTCCCCTACGACATGGCCGGCGACGACGCCGAACCCGTCGAGGTCACGCCGGCGAAGTAGGCCCGTCCCGCCGCAACCGACCCCGGCCATCGGCGATTGGCTATCGGCTGTTGGCTATCTTGAGGACGCGGTCGTTGTAGCTGTCGGCGATGAAGATCGTGCCGTCGGCCGCAACGCAGATTCCGTGAGGACGGTTCATCTCCGCCTCCAGCGGCGGACCGCCAAGCCCCGCCGCGCCCTTGCGACCGCACCCGGCGATGCGCACGATGCGCCCGTCGGCCGGCGTGTACTTGCGCACGAGGTGGTTCTCCGCGTCGGCGATCAGCACACCGCCGTCGCGGTCCATGCCGATGTGCTTCGGCCCGTTCATGGTCGCGTCGAGGGCCGGACCGCCATCGCCGTCCGCCCCCTTCCTCCCGGACCGGTTCACGACAGTGCGGATGCGGCCGGCGCGGTCGACGACGCGCAGCGCGTGCCCGCCGCGCTCGAGGATGTAGACATGGCCCTCCGCGTCCGCCGCCACGGCGCGCGGATCGACCAGCGGCGCCGAGGCCGCGACGGCGCCGTCCTCCGGAACGCCCTTCGTCCCGTTGCCCGCGAGCGTCGTCACGATCCCGGTCCTCAGGTCCATCGTCCGCACACGGAGGTTGTGGAGGTCGGCCATGTAGAGCGTCCGCCCCGCCGGGTCGAGCGCGACGGAGTAGATGCCGGCGAAGCGCGCGGCGGCGGCCGGGCCTCCGTCGCCGCCGAACGCCTTCTCGCCCGTGCCTGCGAGGGTCGAAACGACGCCGGCGCGCAGGTCGATGCGGCGCACGCGGCAGTTCCACGTGTCGGCGGCGAGCAGGGCTCCGTCCGGTGCGACGACCAGGCTGTGCATGCCGTCGAACGTCGCCTGCAGCGGCGCGCCGCCGTCGCCGCCCGCCCCCTTCGCGCCCGTGCCGGCCACCGTGACGACGCGGCCGCCGGGCGACAGGCGGTGGATGCGCTGCCCCTTGGACATCTCGGCGATGTAGAGGTTGCCTTCGCGGTCGAGGTCCAGCGCGTACGGCTCGCGAAGCTGCACGCCGCCGTCCGCCGGGGCGCCCCCGGCGACGAGGACGATGCGCTGCGCCGCGACGGCCGGGCCGGCGGCGAGGAGCAGGACGAGCGAACGACGGAGAATGCGGTTCATGCGTGGTCCCTCGCGGCCATTCTGTCCGAACCGGCGGCGAAATCGATCTTTTCCTGCACCGCGGGATCGGTATGCTCTCCGGATGCCTGAGGACGGACGAGCGCATGCGAAGCCAGGGGGCGGCAAGCCGCCGATCCTGATCGTCGATGACGAGCCCGCCGTCGCGGAGATCACGCGACGCCAGATCGCCGCCGGCGTTCCCGGTGTCGAGGTGCTGGTATGCACGGACGCGGAGGTCGCCCTCCAGGTCGTCGCCGCCAGCGACATCGCGGTACTCCTGTGCGACCTGCGGATGCCCGCGCTCCAGGGCACGGAGATCCTCGCCGAGGCCCACCGCCGGAATCCCGACATCGTGTCGATCCTCGTCACCGGACATGCGACGAAGGAGGCGCTGGTCGACGCCGTCAACATCGGACACGTGTGGAAGGTGATCGAGAAACCATGGCGCGCGGACGCCCTGTGCGACTGTGTCGCAAAGGCCCTCGAGGTCCACGGGAAGCGCTCGGCGGCGCACGCGGGCGGCGCCGCCGCGAAGCCCCGCCTCCGGATTCCGGCGGCGCCGCCGCCCCCGGCCCCCGCACCCGCGGCCCGTCGCGCGGTGAGGATCGTCGTGTCGAAGCCCGGCGCGCGGCCCGCGCCCCCCGGCCCTCCGCCCGTCCCGCCGCGCGCGGCGCCGGGCGCCCGACCGACCTTCGCCCCGCCGGTGAAGCCGCCCCGGCTGGCCGCCCGCTACACCCATCTCCAGAGGATCGGCCAGGGCGGTTTCGGCGCGGTCTACCGCGCCCACGACGCCCTGCTCGACATTCCGGTCGTCCTCAAGCTCATCGCCGAGCCGTATGCGCGGGACCCGAAGGTCGTCGAGGGCCTCGTCGCCGAGGCGCGCGACGCCGTGCAGCTCTCCCACCCGAACATCGTCCGGCTCCACACCCTCGAGCGGCAGGGCGATCTGGTCTACCTCGTGATGGAGTTCATCGACGGCGCCACGCTGCGGCGCATCCTGGCGCATTCCGGGCGGCTGCCGGTCGACGCCGTGCTGGCGGTCGCGGACGCCTGCGCCTCGGCCCTGGCCTACGCGCACGGGCGGGGCGTCCACCACCTCGACCTCAAGCCCGACAACCTGATGATCGATTCGAAGCGCTTGCTGCGGATCATCGACTTCGGCCTCGGCACGCTTGCCGCCCTGGCGAAGCCGGACGACGAGGACGTCGTGGGGACCCCGTTCTACATGAGCCCCGAGCAGGCCCGCGGAGGCCGGCCGGGGCCGCCGATGGACATCTACTCGCTCGGGATCACGCTGCACGAGTTGTTGACCGGCTCGCTGCCCGACCACGCCGGCGACGCGATGCCCGAACACCCCTGCGACTACCGGCCGGTCGCCGCCTCCGGCCTTGCGCCGGACATCCAGTCCGTGCTGAACCGCAGCTTCGCGCAGAACCCGGCCGACCGCTTCGACTCCGCCGCCGCCCTCGCCGCCGCCCTTCGCCAGGCCGCCGGGACGGGTCCGAAGCCGGGCTGACGGGGGCCGGTGCTGGGGGCTGGGGGCTGGGCACTGGGGGCGGGGAAACTACTGTGCGCGCTCGCGCAGGACCTTCACCCCCGGCGGGGCGTCGATCTTCGATTCGACCGTGCCGTCGGGGCGCCGCTCGTGGCGGACCTTGAGCACGCCGGCCGGGGTCGGGAACGTGCCCTCGGCCCACGCGAGGTCCCCGAGGGCAGGCGCGACACGGACCGTCTTCGCGCCGGGCTCGACGACCTCGACGCCGAGAACGTGGCGCGTGAGCCACGGCGCGGGGCCGGATGCCCAGCCGTGGCAGAGGCTGTGGCGGAAGCCCTTGTAGCAGTGCGCACCGAAATCGCCGTGCAGGTCCTTCTCTCCCTCGGCGGGCAGTTCGTCGATACGCGATGATCCCGGCAGCCAGTCGAGGTTGAAGTCCTCCCAGAACGAGGTCGCGCCGCGGTCGAGCATGGCGCCCCAGTAGTCGCGGATCGCGTCGAGGCAGCCCTGGATGTCGCCGGCCTTCGCGCGGGCCTCGAGCATGTAGTAGCCGTAGAAGGTGGACATGTCCTTCGCGCCGCCGACGGCCAGCACGTCGCGGTTGTAGGCGGCGGGGTCGCCGAAGCCGGCGAGCGAAAGGAGCGCGGCCGCCTGCTTGCTGCCGCCTGCGTCCGGCACGTTCGCGCGCAGCCGTTTCGCGCCGGCGGCGCACCGCGAGGCGGCCCCGGCATCGCCGAGGGTCGTGCAGAGTTCCGCGCCGGCATCGAGGGTCATCGCGAGCAGCGCCTGGAGCCCGGCGTGGACCGCCGGCTTGTTGCCCGCGGTGGGCCAGTCGAGGAACCGCATGCCGTCGAGCTGCTCGGAGCCGTCGGGGCCGATCTTCGAGAGCAGGCGGTCGAGCAGCGGGACGAGGTAGGCCTCCTGCGCGCGGAGGTAGTCGGGGTCGCCGTGGAAGCGGTACCAGTCCCGGTGGATCAGGATCCACCACATCGAGTACGAGCTGATGCCGTTCATCCACTGCGGAAGCGGGGTCGCGTCGCGGACGAGGTCGAGGCTGGCCTCGATCGCCGGCGCGCGGCCGAAGACGGTGGCGAGGGTCATGGTCTCGGGGTGCATGTCGCCGATCCAGACGAGCCGGTCGCGCTTGATGCCGTCCCAGAGATAGTCCTGGAGGTTGAGGTGCGCGGTCCACGCGGCGGTGATCCAGATGCGGTTGAGGCGCTCGTCGCTGCACCGGAAGGAGCCGAGGTACTCGAGGTCGCGCACGAGCAGGATGGCGCGCAGGCCGACGAGGTCGAGCGCGCCGTCCTCGAGAAGGTCGATCCGCGCGAACCGGAAGCCGGAGGGGCCGAACTCGCGCGTGCCGAGCCACGGGACGAGCATCGTGTCGTCGCGGATCGCGTGGTCGTTCGTCGCGTTCTTCGGACCGCCCACGTCGCTCATCGCCTCGGCGGCCGATTCGCCCAGCCGCACGCGGATCCGCGCCGGCTTGTTGCCCGGCGTGTTGCCGACGAGGATCTGCAGCGCGCCGTGCAGCTCGAAGCCGAAGTCCACCAGCACCGCGGCGGGGCCTCCGTCCTTGCGCGTCAGCCGGCAGACGCCGGGGTTCTGGACGAAGACCTGGCCGCGCGGATCCGCGACGAGGCGGTCGGTCCGCTCCGCACCCCCGGCCCACATCACGCGCGCCGGGGCCAGGTAGGTCCGTCCGCGGACGTCCCGCGCCATGCGCCCCCCCGCCATGGCCGCCGGGTGGTTCGTTGCACACCTTGCGAGGTGTGCAACGGGGTCGGCGGCCGTCGCGGTTGCAGCGGCCCCCAGGATCGACACGGCCAGCGACAGGTGCTTCATCGGACGCCTCCCGGGCGGCGGCCCGCCGCCCGCGCCATCATGCCGCAGGGGGCGCACGGGGAACAACCCCGAACCGACGCCGGGGTCACTCGATGCGGAGGAGGACGAGGCGCTGGACCGTGACGGGCGCCGCGCGGGAGAAGGTGAAGGACGCGATGAACGGCGTGTCGGCGACCTGGACGAACTCGACTTCCGCCGGGCGGCCGGCCGAGACGGGCGCGGGGGGCGCGTCCGTGCCCTCGACGGCGAACGACCCGAGCGCGGCGCCCGCCGCAGCGGGTGAGTCGAACTCGAGGGCGGCACGATAGCGGCCGGGGGCCAGAGGCCGGTGGGGGCCGTAGAAGACGCGGTCGGCCGGATCGCGCTCCGGGTCGAAGACCACGGCGCCGCCCGGGGCCGTGTGACCCGCGCGGAAGAACGTCGCCGCGGGAAAGCTCCGCGACTCGCCAGCCTTCAGGGTCAGCGGTCCGGCGGCGGCGAAGAGCGCGACGTCGCCCTCCACGCGACCCGACGCCCACGCGGCGGAGAGCGTGACGCGGTCCCGGTCCCGCACCGCGTCCGGCGGCGGCACGCGCAGCCATGCCCATGCGGCACCGGAGTCGACCCGCAGGGCGGACCGCGGTCCGTCCTCGCCGGCGCCGGGCGACCACGCGATCGACAATTCGCCGTCGCCGCGGGCGCGCAGCCACCATGCCGCCTCCGGCTCCCCGTGCGGGGGCACGCGAGGCAACAGGAAGCTGTCCCCTTCCCGCGCCAGCGCGCCGTACGCGCCCTGGCTGCAGGCGGGCTCGTCGACCGCCGTCACGCGCGGCGCGGAACGCTCGATCTCGCTGCGGCGCGAAGGCGGCCACGGCCCCGCGTAGGCCTCGACCGCGCCCGCATCGGCGCGCGCGGACACGGCCGTGAGGATCTCGAAGGCCCAGACCCGGCCGTCCTGCGCGAGGAACCGCAGCCGCGGGTGGCGGCGCAGCGCCTCGAGCGTGCGACCGGCGGGGAACGGGCTGACCTTCTCGGGGAAGAGGTCTTCGTGGAACAGGATCGCGCGGATGCTCATGCCCAGGAGCGCGTCCAGCGAGGCGTCCGGGATCTCGCCATGGTTGAAGTCCTTGAACCGCTCGAAGAACCCCTCGATGTAGGACGGCCGGACCGCCGGCGAGTATCCGTTCGCCATGCGGACCCGGTAGAGCGAGGCGTGGTGCTGGTAGACGGAGCAGTAGGCGGCATCGCCCGGCCAGAGCGGAAGGACGAGAACGCGCGGCTCGACGCCGTCGGCGCGGGCGCGGTCCGCCACCGCCTGGTAGGCCCCCTGCCCGCGGTCGAGCGTGCAGATCGTCGCGTGGATCTGCGCCTTCATCTCCGCCGCGACCGCCAGCGCCAGCAGCGCGCACCCCGCCACGCCGAACGCCGGACGCCGCCCCAGGCCGGTCCATGAGGAGAGCCCCGCCGCGAGCCCGACCGCCGCAAGGGTCGGCAGGAGGCAGAGCACCTTCGCCGGCTGGCGGATCGCCTGGTAGGGCGGGATCACCTTTCGCGCCATCCGCCACGCGACTCCGCCGTGGGGGCCGTGCGGCCCGGTGGCGAGCACGATCACGGCCGCCGCCGCCGCCAGCAGCAGCAGGAAGACCGCGAGCCGCCGCCACGCCTCCGGCGAGCGCGGGCGGCCCGCCATCCAGCCGGCCAGGCCCAGGACCGCGAGCGCGCACAGCGCCCACCCGAGGTAGAGATGGCTGCCGATCCCGCTGGCGCCCCACCGGAAGAGGCCCGACAGGTGCGGCGAGAAGAGGGCGATCTCGGCGAGGTCCCGCGTGACGCCCGCCGTCGTCCCGCGCAGGCGCGTCACGGTGAACGCGAGCATCACCAGCGCCGGGACCAGGCCGGCCAGCGCGGCGCCGGCCGCGCGGAGGAGCGCCATCCACGCCTGTCGGTCGCGCCACGGCCACCCGCCGCGCGCGACGATCGCGACGACGGTCCAGCCGGCGCAGGCGAAGACGCCGAAGAAGAGGACGTGGCTGTCGCCCCACGACGCGAAGAGCAGGCCGAGGCCGGCGAGGAACCCGCCCGCAGGCCGCAGATCACGGACGACCAGGTCGACGCCGAGCAGGAGCAGCGGCACCCACGTGATCGCATGGCCCATCGGGCTGCCGCCGAGCAGCATGATCCAGCGGTACGGCAGGAGGATCGCGAGCCAGCCGGCCAGCACCGCGGACGCGTCGTCCGCCGCGTACCGCCGCGCGAGCCGCATCGTCAGCCACGCCGTCAGCCAGAGCGACACGAGCCCCGTCAGGTTCATCCCCGCGGCCCGGCCCGCGACGGCGGAGACCGCCGCGAAGACCCACGAGAACGGCGCGTACTGGGCGTGGACGCGGAAGCCCTCCCCGTCGTCGCCCGTGTTGAACTCGTAGAGGTTGTGGAACCAAGGCGTCCGCCCGGCGATCATGTCGCCGGCCAGCCAGTAGGTGTAGAGGAGCTGCAGGTGGTCGCCGGGGATCATCCGCCGCACCGCGCCCGCCTCGCGGTTGTGCGACGACGATGCGATCCCGTCCGTCACGTGCGCCGCGAGCGGCCACGAGAAGACGACCCAGATCGCCATCACGCCCGCGGCCAGGACGACCGAGGGCGCCCACGCCCGGAGCCGGGACGGTGTGACGGATGGGCCGGACATGTTGGCGGGGAGTATGGCGGTTGAATCGCAGACGGGCAACCCCGCGATGCCGGGCGCGGACGGACGGGGCACGGGAGCGGAGAACCGCGTCCCCCGCCCGGTTCCCGTTCCCCCGGTCCCGATGTCGGTGCCGCTTGACCCGGGGGGCCGGGGAGGGTAGAAAGTTAGGCTCAGCTAACTTCCAGCGCATGCCCGACCACGCCGACAGAACCGGACGACCGCTGAGCGCCAGCCAGGAGGACTACCTGGAGGCGATCTACCACCTCGTTCGCGGCGGCCGGGCGGCGCGGACGAGCGACATCGCCGACCGGATGCGCGTCCGGCGGTCGAGCGCCACCGGCGCCGTCCGCGCCCTGGCGGCGCGCGGGCTCGTCGAACATTCCGCGTACGGCCTGACGAGCCTCACCCGGCGCGGCCTGGCCGCGGCCCGGGGCGTGGCCGGCCGGCACCGTTCCCTGCGGGAGTTCCTGGAGTCGATCCTCGGCCTTCCGCCGGACCAGGCCGAGCGGACCGCCTGCGCCATGGAGCACGGCGCCCCGCCGGAGCTTCCGCGGCGCCTGGCCACCGTGACGCGGATCCTGCGGGCGCGGCCGGGCCTGTTGCGCAGCATCCGGGCCCCCGGGCCGGCGGGGAGGGCGGTCCCATGACCGCCCCCCGCGCCCCCGCCCACCGCGGCGCCGCCGTGCTGGCCTCCTGCGGGCCCGGACGCGAGGTCCGGCTCGCCGGCATCCGCGCGGGGCGCGAGCTCCGCGCGCGCCTCGCGGCGATGGGGCTGGTTCCGGGCATCCGCCTGCGCGTCATGCGCCAGGAGGGCCGCGGCCCGCTGGTCGTGGCCCTGCGCGGCATGCGGCTGGCCATCGGCCGCGGCATGGCGGAACGGATGGACATCGAGCCGTGGGGTGCGCCGTGAACCGGCCCCTCCGCGTCACCCTGGCCGGCAACCCGAACGCCGGCAAGACCACCCTCTTCAACCTGCTCACGGGGTCGCGCCAGCACGTCGCGAACTACCCGGGCGTCACGGTCGAGTCCCGCGAGGGGGTCCTCCGGCACAAGGGCTTCGAGATCGTCGTGACCGACCTCCCCGGAACCTACAGCCTGACCTCCTACACCGAGGAGGAGCGCGTGGCCCGCCGCCACCTGGAAGGCACGGCCCCGGACCTGGTCGTGCAGGTCGTCGACGCATCCAACCTCGAGCGCAACCTCTACCTGGCCGTGCAGATCATGGAGCTCGGCCTCCCGCTGGTCCTCGCCTTCAACATGAGCGACCTCGCGCGGGCGCGGGGCCTCGAGTTCGACCTGCCGCGTCTCTCCACGCTTCTGGGCGCCCCGATCGTCACCACCGTCGGCCACCGCGGGCAGGGGATCCGCGAGCTGTGCGACGCGATGGTCGAAGCCGCCACCTCCGCCCAGCCTCCGCGCGGGGTGGGCATCCATTACGGGCCGGACCTCGAGGCCGCCCTGGAATCGGTCGGGGCCGCCCTGCGCGCCCACGCCCCGGACGCGGCCGCCGGACGGGAACGGTGGACGGCCCTCAAGCTCCTCGAGAACGACCGCGACCTTCGCGACCGGATCGCATCGCCGGCCGTGGAGGCGGAGGTCGAGGCGCGCCAGAAGCATCTCCAGGCCCTGGGCGGCGACGTGCCCGAGATGCTCATCGCGGACCGCCGCTACGGCTTCATCTCCGGGGCCTGCACCGAGACCGTGCGGACCACCGCCGAACTCCGCCACACCGCGTCCGACCGGATCGACGCCGTCCTCGCCCACCCCCTGCTGGGCATCCCGATCTTCCTCGCCATCATGTACGTCGTTTTCACCGTCACCTTCACCCTCGGCGGCCCCCCGATGGAATGGCTGGAGGCGGGCATCGGGGCGCTGGCCAACCTCGTGCGCGACGCCTGGCCGGCGGGGCGAGCGGCGATGGTTCAGTCCCTCGTGGTCGACGGCATCCTCGGCGGCGTCGGCGGCGTCGTCGCCTTCCTGCCGAACATCGTGCTGCTCTTCGCCTCGATCTCGATCCTCGAGGATTCCGGCTACATGGCGCGGGCCGCGTTCCTCATGGACCGGCTGATGCAGCGCATCGGTCTTCACGGCCGCAGCTTCATCCCGCTGCTCGTCGGGTTCGGGTGCACCGTGCCCGCCATCCTTGCCACCCGCACGCTCGAGTCGCGGCGCGACCGGCTGACCACCATGCTCGTGCTGCCGCTGATGTCCTGCGGCGCCCGGCTCCCGATCTACACGCTGCTGATTCCCGCCTTCTTCCCCGAGCCCGCGCGCGCGCCGATCCTCTGGCTGCTCTACCTGATCGGCATCGCGCTGGCCGTGGCCGGGGCGATGACGCTCCGGAAGACCCTCTTCCGCGGCGAGGTCGAGCCTCTCGTCATGGAGCTTCCGCCCTACCGCGCGCCGACGCTCCGGGGCGTCGCCACCCACATGGCCGAACGCGGGTGGATGTACCTGCGCAAGGCCGGCACGGTGATCCTGGCCATCTCCGTCGTGCTGTGGGCGCTGACCACCTACCCGAGGCTGCCGGACGCGGCGAAGGCCGGGCTCTCCGGCGACGAGGCGCGCGCGGCGGAACTGGCCCATTCCACCGCGGGCCGGATCGGCCACGCCCTCGAACCCGCCCTGCGGCCCATGGGGTTCGACTGGCGGGCCGGCACGGCCATGATCGGGGCCTTCGCGGCGAAGGAGGTCTTCGTCGCCCAGCTCGGCATCGTCTTCGCGGTCGGCAACGTCGACGAGAACATCGAGTCGCTGCGGGAGCGCCTCCACAAGGCCTACACGCCCCTCCAGGGCCTCTGCATGATGCTCTTCATGCTCATCGGAACCCCCTGCATGGCCACGGTGGCCGTGACCCGCCGCGAGAGCGGGTCCTGGCGCTGGGCCCTGTTCCAGTTCGGGGCGCTGACCGCCGCGGCCTACGTCCTCACCACCCTGGTCTTCCAGGCAGGGCGGCTGATGGGATTCTGAAAAGAAAACGGGCGCTCCGAGGAGCGCCCGTCTCTTGGCGATCGGATGACGGATCAGTGCCGGCGTCCGCCGCCGCCCCGGCCACCGCCGAAACCGCCGCGTCCGCCACCCCCGCCGCCGTAACCGCCGCGTCCGCCGCCCCCGCCGCCGCCGTAGCCGCGATCGCCACCGCCCTGATCGCCGCCCTCGGCCCGCGGGATGTTGGCATCCGCCGCCGCGGCGCCGTCCTTCTCCTCCAGCGCGGCGCGCCGGCTGAGACGGATCTTGCCGTTCTCGTCGACATGCAGGCACTTCACCCACATCATGTCGCCGACCTTGCAGACGTCCTCGACGCTGCGCACGCGGAAGTTGGCCATCTCGCTGACGTGGACGAGGCCCTCGAGCCCCGGGAGGATCTCGACGAAGGCGCCGAACTCCTTGATGCCCGTCACGCGGCCCTCGTAGGTCTTGCCCACCTCGGCCTCGGCCGTCAGCAGGCCGATCTCGCGCATCGCGGCCTCCATGCCGTCCTTGGACACGCTGTAGACCTTGACCGTACCGTCGTCCTCGACGTCGATCTGGACCTTGTAGGTCTCGGTGATGCGGCGGATGTTCTTGCCGCCCGGTCCGATGAGGGCGCCGATCTTGTCCGTCGGGATCTTCGTGACCTCGACGCGCGGGGCGTACTGGGAAAGCTCCGCCCGCGGGGCCTCGAGGACCGACTGCATGATGTCCAGGATCTTCATGCGGGCGGCGCGCGCCATCGCCAGGGACTTCTCGATCAGGTCCCACTCGAGGCCGCGGATCTTGAAGTCGACCTGGAACCCGGTGATGCCGTCCCGGGTGCCGGCGATCTTGAAGTCCATGTCGCCGCAGTGGTCCTCGGCGCCGAGGATGTCGGTGACGAGCACCGGGGCCTTCCCCGCGCCCGTGAACAGGCCGACCGAGATGCCCGCGACGGGCTTCGCGATCTTGACGCCCGCATCCATGAGCGCCAGCGTGCCGGCGCAGATGCTGGCCATCGACGACGACCCGTTCGACCCCATGATCTCGGACACGACACGGACCGTGTAGGGATAGTCCGCCGGGATCATCGGCCGGAGGCTGCGCTCGGCGAGCGCGCCGTGGCCGATCTCGCGGCGGCTGGTGAAGCCGAGGCGGCCCGCCTCGCCGACGGAGTACGGCGGGAAGTTGTAGTGCAGCAGGAAGCGCTTCTCGTCGGCGCCGCCGGCGATCGCGTCCAGCTCCTGGGCGTCATCGTGCGTGCCGAGCGTGACGGTCGCCATGGCCTGCGTCTCACCGCGCATGAAGACGGCCGAGCCGTGCGTCCGCGGGAGGATCGCCACCTGGGCCGAGATCTGCCGCAGCTCGTCCATGCCGCGGCCGCCGATGCGGTGGCCGGACTCGAGGACCCCGGCGCGGACGACCTCGATCTCGAGGGCGTCGAAGAGCGACTTGAACTGGGGATCGGTCATCTCCGGGAACGCCTCGACGAGCCTCGGCTTGAGGCCCGCGGCGATCCCGGCGATGCGGTTCTGCCGTTCGATCTTCCCGGAGATCTCCATGGCGGCGGCCATGTCGGCACCGGCGAGTTCGCGCGCCTTCGCGAGGCGCTCGGGCGGGACGGCCGGGGTCTCGGTGACGACCTTGTCGGGGAGGCCCATCGCGCGGCGCAGCTCGAGCTGGGCGTCGCAGAGCTTCACGACTTCGGCATGGCCGAGCTTCATCGCGGCCAGGAAGTCCGCCTCGGGGATCTCCTTCGCGGAGCCCTCCATCATGATGAACTTCTCGCGCGTGCCGGCGTAGATGAGGTCGAGATCGCTCGTCGGCAGCACGGAGTGGCCGGGATTGATCACGAACTGGCCGTTGATGCGGCCGATGCGGACGGCCGCGATCGGGCCGAAGAACGGGATGTCGGAGATCGTCAGCGCCGCGCTGGCGGCGATGATGCTCAGCACGTCGGACTCGTTCTCGGCGTCGGCGCAGAGCAGCGCATTGTTGACCTGCACGTCGTTGCGGTAGCCCTCGGGGAAGAGGGGCCGCAGCGGCCGGTCGGTCATGCGGGCGACGAGGATCTCGCGCTCCGTCGGCCGGGCCTCGCGCTTGAAGTAGCCGCCCGGCAGCCGGCCGGCGGCGTAGTACTTCTCGCGGTACTCGACCTGCAGCGGGAAGTAGTCGATGCCCTCGCGGGGCTTCGTCGTGTTCGTGACCGCGGAAAAGACCACGGTGTCGCCGCAGCGGACGGTCACCGAACCGGCGGCCTGCTGGGCGAGAAGTCCCGTTTCGATCGTCACGGTGCCCGCGCCGACCTGGACCTGGATGGATTTCGTGTTGTTCATGTGTTGCCTCTCGGGAAAGGGGCGCGATTCACAGGCAGCAAACCAAAGCCGGCCGCCGCAAGGACAGCCCTTCCCCCGCCCCTTGGCGGGGGGATGCCTGGATAAAACGGACCGGGGCGGTCGTAGGAGGGACCCCGGAGAGAACCATGTGGAGCGGACCGCCGCTTAGTGGCGGAGGCCGAGCTTCTCCACAACCTTCTGATAGCAGGCGCGGTCCTTCCTGCGCAGGTAATCCAGCAGCCGACGCCGCTTGCTGACCATGACGATCAGCCCGCGACGGGACGCGTGATCCTTCTTGAAGGACTTCAGGTGCTCCGTCAGCTCGCTGATCCGCGCCGACAGAAGCGCAATCTGAACCTCCGACGAACCCGTATCCTTGCCGTGCCGCTGGAAGTCCTGCTTAACCTTTGACTTGGCCGCGCTATCCATACCGTTTCCGCACCCTTTTCCCTTCTTCCTCTACCTTTCCTTATGTGTCTCTGAATCGATCACTATACGCCTGGAGCCGATG
Source organism: uncultured Verrucomicrobiota bacterium (assembly GCA_964402695.1). Lineage (GTDB taxonomy): Bacteria > Verrucomicrobiota > Kiritimatiellia > PWTM01 > PWTM01 > VGWF01. The sequence goes on along the minus strand of CAYODK010000010.1, from coordinate 27,033 downwards.
CGAGTAAAGAGGAAATCCGCTGGATGAAATGCCGGCATCACGGCGACCGGGGGACGACCCTGAGCACCAGGTCCACGCAAACCCGTCCGCCCGTCCGGGCGCGGACCGTCTCCCACAACGCCTCGCCGGTGGACGGACTGTCGGCGGCGCCGAAGCACACTTCCCTTCGCCCGGAGGCATCCCGGCCCCAGCCGTCCGGGGCCTCGATGCGGGGCACTCCGTCGACCAGAACGCGTAACGTTTTGCCGTGCAGCTCGATCCGGTAATCGTGGTAGCCGTCCGTTGTATCCATGGCATGGCGCGAGGACGACCGGCTCCACAGTCCTATGCCGCCGGGGCGGAGGTCGAGACGCTCCGATACCGCCCCGTTCGAGAAGAGGATCCGGCTCAGGCCGGAGACGACCCTGGCGCGGACCTCGATGACCGACGGCTCTGCCGGATCGGCGGCCCACGGGTGGCGAAGATAGACGTAGTCCCCCGAGTTCGTCCCCCGGTCGGAAATCCGGACCGCCCGTCCCTCCCGCCGCACTTCGGTCCGTCCGGACCCCGTGTCCGACAGCCAGTCGCCGCCGACCCGGGAAGTCGGTCCGAACGAGGCGGCCCACCACGGGGCACCGTCGGCCGGGAGGAGCTCCACCTGGTTTCCGCCGGATCGGATCCAGCCCGGCTCGATGGGAAAATCGCACCAGTCGTTGGTGACCGATCCCGGCGGGAGCGCCTGGCCGTTGAACGTGCCGGACACCGGGGGCGCGTCGCCACGCCCCTGCACGCGCACATGGAGCGTCGCCTGCGACGCGGCCGCCGACGCGGGGGTTTCGCCGATGGGCAGTTCGACCCGCAGCGGATTCCCGGCGCTGAAGGCAACCGGCGTCGAGGGGGTCAGGACGGGCGCCGTACGGTGCCGTGACCCGCCGGCCAACCAGGCCTCGGGCTTCCCGTCGCGCACGGTGGCGAAGTAGAGCCTCTCCGTTCGGCGCAAGGCCTCCGGGTCGCCCAGTTCCCGGAAGACGGCCGACCGGGGTCCGGCCACATCGAACTGGTTGAAGACATGGATGCCGTCCGCCCCCGCGGCCCACGCGGCCAGGGCGCGCCCGCGATAGGCCTCGACCGACGAGCGGCGGAACCGCGTCTCCCCCTTCACGCGCGAATCACTGAGGCACGGGTAGACAGGAACGCCATGGGCGTGCCCGAGCGCCACGCTGGTTTCCCACGGGTTCAGCCGGAAATAGCAGGTGGTCGCGAGCAGGTCGACGAGGCCCTCGCGCAGCCACGCCTCGAGGTCGAGCCCCAGGTCGCGGCAGAAACCGACGGAGTCCGGCGTCCGCACGAGGACCAGGATCGGCCGGCCGCGCCGGATCCCCTCGACCTCGGTCATCGCGCGGACACGCCGCAGAAGCCCGGTCATCAGGTCGCGCTCGGCCCGGCTCGCAACCCCGCCGGTCGCCGTGCTCCGGAAGAAGCAGAGGTGGCGGAAGAAATCGAGCTCGATGCCGTCCACGTCGTAGCCGCGGCAGACCTCCTCGATGAATCGGAAGGCGAGATCGCGGACCTCGGGGCGCGCGTAGTCGACCGAGCTCCACCGGCCGTGGGGCGTGCGGTTCGTGCAGTCGCCGACGAGCCAGTCCGGGTGCTCCTCCTTGAGGCGCGGCCACAGGAGGAACGGCTTGTCCGGCCGGTGCGCAACGTCGTGTGTGTCGTTCATGCGCATCGACCAGAAGCACTCCATCCGGTTCGAATGAGCGAAAGCCGTCACGGCGGCAAGGCAGTCGCTCCCGGCGCCGATCAGATCCCGGGTGATGTTGCGCATGCCGGGCTGCATCCCGAAGTCCCCCGGGTGGCGGTCCATCACGGCCCCGACCTTCGTGTCGTGCGTGAAGAAGCCGAAGCCCGACGAGATGCTGCAGTACAAGATCGCGCCGACCTGCGTGCCGGCCAGCGGAGAGGTGCGCCGCGCGAGGAAGTTCGACACCGTCGGCGCGAGATCCGGGGGGAAGTACAGGACGTCGCAGCCGTCGTTGTTGAAGAGGATCCCGCGCGGGCGGTGCGCGAGGGCGCGGCGCTCGCCGCGGAGCCGCCGGAGCGCGTCGGCGTCCCCGCCCTCCGGCGCGGCCGCGAGCGACGCGACCGGGGCGATCGCCGCCAGCGCGGCGGCCAGCACGACGGGCGAAACGCCCCGGCGCACGGAGGTCCTTCCGGGGGCTCGGCTCAGATCTGCGAGCCGGGAAGCGGGCGCAGGACGAAGTTGCTGATGTTCGAGACGGTGTCCTTGTACTTCGGGTCGTCCTTCAGCTTGATCCACTCGGGGTCGGCCCGGAACTTCAGCCACGCCTCGTCCATCGCGGCGGGGGTGTCGAACGCGAGCATGTACGTGAGGTTCGGGAGCAGCGTGCCGGCCAGCGACTGGCCGAAGAGGACCGGGTTCATGCCGACGCGGCGGAAGATGCCGATCTCGCCGCCCTCGTTGAACATCGCCACCTTCTTCGCGGCCTTCTCGCAGTTGTGGCTCTCGTAGATGCGGAGCTGCGCGACGCGATCCGGGCCCTTGGCCGGCGCCGAGACGGCGGGGCAGTCCTTGAAGCCGCGCATGAGCTGCGTCTCGAAGCGAAGGTAGATCGGGTCCTTGATCGGCGTATCCAGCACCGGCCGGACGACGTTGAGGATGTCCGGATCCTTCCCCATCTTCCCGCCGACCGCGAGGAAGTCCTCCGCCGTGGCGTGGGGCACGATCACGTAGATCTTGAGCGGATCGGCCTCGAGGTTCAGCTTCGGGTTGTCGGCCTTCAGCATGCGGAAGGCGCCGACCGGCCTGCAGCCCGCGCGGTTCAGGGCGGGGATGACGCCCTTCTCGAGCAGCCCGGCATAGATCTGGAGCTTCTCCTCCGACGCGAACGTGAACGTCCGCAACTCGATCACCTGCCGCTCGTCCGCCGCCCGCACCGCCACCGCGCCCACGGCCGCCGCCGCGACCGCCACCGCCAGGAACCCGCGTCGATTCATCGCCAAACCCTCCGGTTGATCCCGGCCTTGTACGCCCGCGCGGGGCGCGCGGGCAATCCCAAACTGGCGGAGTCCGAGGTTCGGGAGTTCCAAGGTTCGGAGGTTCCGAGGTTCAGGGGGTCCAAGGTTCGGAGGGTCCACGGCTCGGGGGTTCGTGTGAGAACCTCCGTCGTTGTGGCGGATGGTCCCCGGTTTCGCGTTCGGAGAGTCGTCAGTCTTCGGACTTCGGCCCTCGGTCTTCCGCTCCCCACTCCGCCCCCCTCCGGTCAAGGCCGCGGTCCGGGCTCGCGCGGCGGACGCCGTCCCGCTAGCATGGCGGGCATGATGCCCCGGGGTTGCAGCCTCCTGGTCCTGGTCGCCGCGTGGACGGCGGGATCGTCCGCCGACGACGTGCCCGGCAACCTCGCGCCCCTCGCAACGGTCACCGCGACCTCCGAGCACAGCGACCGCTACACCGCGGCGCGCGTGGCGGACGGCGTCATCCCGGCCCGCGGCGCGCGCGACGACGCCGGCGGGGCGTGGTGCGTCAACGGCGCCACCCACCGCGGCGGCGCGGAACTGGTTTTCGCATGGCCGGAGCCGCAGACGGTCGCCGAGGTGGTCTACTTTGGCCGCACCGGCTGGCTGCCGGACGAGAACTGGCGCGCGTGCCGCGTGTTCGTCGACGACGCGACGAACGCTGTGGCGGACACGGAGCTGAAGCCCGGCCACGGACCGCAGCGGATCCGCCTGCCCGCCCCCGCGACCACGCGGCGGCTGCGACTGGCCTTCCGCGGCTCGTACGGCGGACCGAATCCCGGTGCGTCGGAGGTCCGCATCTTCTCCGCCCCGGCGCCGGACGCCCTCCTCGGGCGCTTTGAACCCTGCGAGCCGGACGGCGCCCCACCGCGCCCGCCGCCGGTCCCGCTGTCCGAGACGCTCGCGGCGAAGCTGCGCGGCGGCGCGCTCGGCTTCCGCGAACTGGTCGCCGTGCGCCGGCACGCGGTCAAGCCGAGCCACGTCTACACCTACCACCAGGAGGGCCTTACACCCGGCGGCGGGCTCCACGTCGTCGCGCCGGACGCGCCGGGCGCCGCGCCGCGCGAGCTCGTCGCGTCGCCGGAGGGCGTCATCCTCGACGCCGACCTCTCGTTCGACGGCCGCGAGGTCCTGTTCAGCTGGAAGCGGACGATGACGGAGCCGTTCCAGCTCTTCGTCGTCGGGATCGACGGCACGGGCCTGCGGCGCATCACGGACCACGACTCGAACAACTTCAACGCGTCGTGGCTGCCCGGCGGCGACATCGTGTTCCTGTCCGACCGCAAGCCGGCCTACGCCTACTGCTGGATCACCTCGACGCCGATCCTGTACCGCTGCGACCGCGACGGCGGCGGGCTGACGCGGCTTTCCGCCAACTACCTGAACGACTTTACGCCCTCGGTGATGCGCGACGGCCGCATCCTCTACAGCCGCTGGGAGTACGTCGACCGTCCGGCGATCCCGATCCAGAGCCTCTGGTCGATCCGCCCCGACGGCACGGGCCTGGCCGGCGTCTTCGGCAACCGCGTGCTGAGCCCCGCGACGTTCATGGAGGCCTTCGACGTCCCCGGTCCGGGCGGGAAGATCCTCTGCGTGATGACCGCGCACAACGGTCCGTGCCGCGGCGCGCTGGGGCTCATCGACCCCGCCCGCGGCGCGAACGCGCAGGCCGCGATCCGGAACCTGACACCCGAGGTCGGCATCGGCCTCGTCGGCGAGGGCAGCGGGAACCACGTGCGGGGGCCGTACGAGAGCCCGTATCCGCTCGATGCGGAGCACTTCCTCTGTTCCAACGACGGCACCCTCGAGCTGCGCGACTTCGCGGGGACCGGCCGCGCGGTCGTGTGCGCGCCGGACGGCGGCCCCGGCTGGTTCCAGGCGCGGCCGGTGCGCCCGCGGCCCGAGCCGCCCGCCGTCGCGCGGCCCGCGCCCGCGGAGGCGCCGGAGGGATGGGCTACGCTGCTGGTGCAGGACGTCTACGCGGGACTCGAGCCCGCCGTCGCCCGCGGCGAGGTCGCCGAGATCGCGGTCGTGCAGGAGGTCGAGAAGAGCCGGCGGGCCGACGTGAACCGACGCGCCTTCGGCTTCCAGTTCCCGGTCGTGTCGTGCGGCGCGACCTATGCGCCCAAGAAGGTCTGGGGCTTCGCCAGGGTCGAGACGGACGGCTCCGCGCACTTCCGTGTGCCGGCGGGGCTGCCGGTCTACTTCATGGCCCTCGACCGCCACGGCCGCGCGGTGCAGCGGATGCGGACCTTCACGCACCTGATGCCCGGCGAGTCGCAGAGCTGCATCGGCTGCCACGCCGACCGCAACGCGGCCACGCATCCGCCGGCCGGCTCGCGCCTTCCGCTGGCGGCCCGGCGCGCGGCGGAGGCGCTCCGCGAGCCCGAGTGGGGCGTGCGCGGCTTCGACTACGCCTCGATCGTGCAGCCGGTGCTCGACCGCCACTGCACCGGCTGCCATGGCCCGGTCGCGCGCGCCGGCGGCGTCGACCTTTCGGCCGACCGGACCGACTTCTTCTGCGTCTCCTACGAGCACCTCGCGCGCAAGGGCACCGGGGCGGAGCGATGGGAGGTCGGCGGGCATGCCCCGCGCTCCATGGGCGCCAACCGCTACACGAGCTGGATCCCGACCTACAACGGCATGGAGTCGGACATCCTTGAGATCGCACCGCGCCGCTGGGGCTCGCCCGCAAGCCGGCTGGCCGATCTCATGCTCGCGGGCCACCCGGACGTCGGCGGCCGGCCGCGCGTCACGCTCGCCGAGGAGGAGCGGCGGCGGATCCTCGCGTGGATCGACCTCAACGTCCCGTACTACGGCACCTCCGAGTCGCGCCACCCCGACCTCCCCGGCTGCCGGCGCATGGTTCCGGAGAGGCTGGACACCGTGCTGGCGGACGTCGCCGCGCGCCGCTGCGCAGCGTGCCACGCGGATGGCGGGATCCCGCGCGGGTTCTTCACGCGCATCACACGCCCGGAGAACAACGCGTTCCTGCTCGCCCCGCTTGCCCGCGACGCCGGGGGCACGGAGGCCTGTGGGCGCGCCGTCTTCGCATCGCGCGAGGATCCCGACTACCGGGCGATCCTCGGCACGTTCGAGCCGGTCGCCGCGCTTCTGGCGCGCGAGCCGCGCGAGGACATGCCCGCCGCGCCCCGCCTGTCGTCCTCGCGGGACCGACGGTAGGGCCCGACCGGAGGGATTCGACAGGATAACAGGATGTACGGGATGCGGCTGGAGCCGCAGGCTCCTCCATCCCGTCGATCCTGTCATCCTGTCAACCTCCTCCGGATCCCCGCTGCCCGTTTGCGCCGCCCGCTTCGCCTTGCCGCGGGGGCGGCGGACGTGCCACACTCCGCGCCTTTCGATTTCCGGGAGTTCTCCGATGACGATTCGACATGTGGCGGTCGGCGTGGCGGTCGCGGTCCTTGCAGTCTCCGGCGCGGCGCGCGCCGAGGAGACGGCGGACGACCTCCGCGCCCTCGCCGCCCGCCAGCGCCAGCTCGCCCATGCACTCGACCTGGCACGGACCGACGCCCAGCGGCAGGTCCTGCGCGCCGAACTCGGCCCCGTGAACCACGCCCTGCTGCTGGACCCGCGCGCGGCCGATGGCAAGACGCCGTACGTCGTCCAGCCGGGCGACTCGCTGGCCCGCATCGCCAAGCGCAACAGCATCACCGTCGAGTTGCTCCGGGCGTGCAACGGGATGACGCGCGACACCGTTCGCGCCGGCCAGACGCTGCAGGTGCCCACGGGCACGGTGTCGCTGCTGGTCGACAAGTCCGACAACGTGCTCACCGTGCTGCGGGACGGCCGCTTCTTCCGCGAGTACCGCGTCGCCACCGGCCGCGAGAACCGCACGCCCGTCGGCGAGTTCACGATCACCGACCGCGTCGAGAAGCCGACCTGGTGGCGGCCAGCGGACAACAAGCCCATCCCCTACGGCGACCCCGAGCACGAACTGGGCACCCACTGGCTGGCGTGGAGCATCCGCGGCTTCGGCATCCACGGCACCAACAAGCCGGAAAGCATCGGCACCCAGGCCAGCCTCGGCTGCGTCCGCATGCTCAACGAGGAGGTCGCCCAGCTCTTCGCCCTTGCGCCCTCCGGCACCAGGGTCGTCGTGCAGGACTGAGCCGGAACGATTCGTTTGGACCCCGGGCAAGGACGGAAAGGGAGGCGAATCGTTCCGGATGAGGGAAGTAAGAAACTCCAAACTCCAAGGAAGTGGAAAGTCCAACGGGGGAGAAGGGGGAAAGGCCGGATGGCCTGAGTCCCCACGCCGTCCGTGAAAGGCGGGTGTCTTTCAGGATGGCCCTGCGTCGACATCGAAGCCCCTTCGACTTCCTGCCTTCTTCCCTTGCACTTCCAACTTCCTTGGAGTTTGGAGTTTCCCTACTTGCGGAGCGATGCCCACGGACCTCCGTGCGACTGGGTCAACCGCATCGCTCCGACCGAGGGTGGACGTGCTCCGGAGCCGCGGATAAGGTGGCGGCGGGGTGACGCCATGACACGAATTCTCGCGGGGCTGGCGGCGGCGGGGCTTTCGCTGGGGACGGCGCTCGCCGGACCGCCCAACGTGGTCGTCCTCATGATCGACGATCTGAACGACTACGTCGGCGTCCTCGGGGGCCACCCGCAGGCCCGCACGCCGGCCATCGACCGGCTCGCCCGCTCGGGCGTCCTGTTCACCTGCGCACACTGCAACGACCCCGTCTGCGCGCCGTCGCGCGCCAGCCTGTTCACGGGCGTGTACCCCCACACCTCGCGGAACTTCTCGTTCGATAACTGGGACGAGAACCCGGTGCTTGCGGCCAGCAAGACGATGATGGCGCACTTCCGGGACAACGGCTACCGCGTGATGGGCGCCGGCAAGGTGATGCACAACCGGGACAAGCAGGAGTGGGACGAGGTCGGCGTGCGCACCCAGTACGGCCCGGTGAACGACAACGGTTCGTACGGAACCAAGGACGTCCCGGGCCACCCCTCCGTGCCGATGCCGTTCCGGGGCATCGGTCCGATCGACGGTTCGTTCGCGCCGCTGTCCGACGTGCCCGTGCATCCGGACGGCTCGCGGGGCTGGTTCTTCCGCGAGTGGAGCCAGAAGGAGAACCGGATGGTGTCGACGCCCTACCGGTACGTCAGCGAGGACGACCGCGACCCGCTGCCCGACGAGGCCGTCGCGGCGTGGTTCGTCCGCCGCATCGGCGAACTCGCGGCGGAGAAGGACGGCAGGCCGTTCTTCATGGCCTGCGGCTTCATCCGCCCCCATACGCCGCTCTACGCGCCGAAGCGCTTCTTCGACATGTTCCCGCCGGAGACCGTGACGCTGCCGGTGATCCGCGCCGGGGACAAGGACGACACGTCGTTCCACGGATACCTGCCCGGGGACAGCAAGGGGCCGAGCTACTACCGCCTTCTCAAGGAATCGTATCCGACCGTGGAAGAGGGGCTGAAGAAGTACCTGCAGGCCTATCTCGCGTGCATCGCCTTCGTCGACGAGCAGGTCGGCAGGGTCGTCGACGCGATCGACCGGAGCCCGTTCAGGGACAACACGATCGTCGTGCTCGCCAGCGACCACGGGTACAATCACGGCCAGAAGGATTTCCTGTTCAAGAACGCGCCGTGGGAGGAAAGCACGCGGATCCCGTTCATCGTCCGCGCGCCGGGCGTGTCCCGCGCCGGCGGCGAATGCGGCCGCCCCGTCTCGTCGATCGACATCTACCCGACGCTCGTCGACCTGTGCGGCCTGAAGGGCGATACGCGGCGCAGCGACAAGGGCGCCCGGCTCGAGGGCCACAGCCTGCGCCCCCTGCTGGCCGACCCGAAGGGCGGCGCATGGACCGGCCCCGACGTCGCGCTCACCGCCATCTTCGCCGGCGGCGCGTCGAAGAGCGCCGTCGCCGCCCAGCACTACACGGTTCGCTCGGAACGGTGGCGCTACATCCTCTATCCCGACGGGAAGGAGGAGCTGTACGACCACAAGGCCGACCCGCGCGAATGGACGAACCTCGCCACCGACCCCTCCGCGCAGGAAACGAAGCGCGAGCTGAAGCGGAAGCTGCTCGATATGATCGGCGCCCCCCCTACTCCACCGTGATCGGCGCGCGGTCGGAGCGGCCGGAGGCGTCGGAGCAGACGAGGACGTGGCGGCCGGGCTCGAGGTCCCACAGCAGCGGATCGCCCGCGCGCACCGATGCCAGGAGCCGGTCGTCGACGAACCACCAGAGCTGCGCCCCCGACTCCGCCGTGGCGGCGAGCGGGATCCGCTCCGCGGGACCGCCGAGCCGGCGGAAAACCGAACCGGCGACGGGCGAGACGATCCGCACCGGGTTCCGCGGCGCGGCGGGGGCCGCCGGGACGTGCGACGCGACCTCGCGGCTGCGGTCGAGGAACGCCTGCACCTCCGGCGGCCAGACCTCGCGCACCCCGGACCGCGCGACGCCGCCCGGCCCCTCCACGGCCGCGCGGCGGTGCACCGTGCAGACCTCGTGGCGCGTGACGCCGGGGATCGACCAGTCCGCCGCCGTCGCCCCGCAGCACGGTCCGGGCGCCATCCCGCTCACCGCGCACACGCGACGCTCGCGAGCGCCGGCGGGCCGTGCGAACCACGGGCTCTCGTTCGCCGGGTAGAGGCCGCGGAAGATCTCCCACACCACGGGCACGGCCGACTTCGCCCCGACGAGCTGCGGCGCGCCACGGCCGTCGGGACGGCCGCACCAGACGCCGATCGCAACCTCCGGGTTGAACGCCACCGCCCACGCGTCGCGGAAGCCGGACGACGTGCCCGTCTTCCACGCCATCCGCGGCAGGCGCGCATCGGCCGTGTGGCGGACGGTGTCCACCGACCGCTCCTCGCCGCCGAGCATGTCGGCGATCATCCACGCGGCCTCGGCGGACATCACGCGGCGGGCGGCGCCCGGGGGCGCGTCCTCGAACCAGCGGCAGGGACGCCACTCCCCGCCGCGCGCAACGGCGGCATAGGCGTTGGCGAGATCGAGCAGCGTCACCGACCCGTTGCCCAGCACGAGGCCGAGGCCGTAGTGCGCGGCGTCGCGGTCGAGCGTGTCGAGGCCGGCGGTCCGGAGCATCCGCAGCAGCGGGTCGACGCCCGTCTCGGCGGCGATGCCGAGGGCGGGCAGGTTCAGCGAGAGGACGAGCGCGTCGCGCGCGGACACGAGGCCCATCCACTCGTCGTCGAAGTTGCGCGGGTCGAGGCCGGCATACGAACGGGGCACATCGGCGAGGACGCGGCCGGGGGTCAGGCGCCCCTGGTCGATGGCCAGCGCGAACGCGAAGGGCTTGAGCGTGGAGCCGGCGGACCGCGGCGCCGCGGCGCCGTTGACCTGTCCGGCGTGGTCGGTATCGCGGTAGTCCGGCGAGCCCGCCAGAGCGCGCACCGCGCCGGTGCGGACATCGATCACGACCGCGGCGGCGCCGTGGATCCCGGCGGCGGCAAGGGACGCGGCGTGGCGGCGGAGCGCGGCTTCCACGGCGCCCTGGAGGACGGGGTCGAGCGTGGTCCGGCGCGTGCCGCCCCCCGGCGCGGCTTCGAGCGCCATCTCGGCGAAGTGCGGGGCGCGGAACGGGTAGGCGGCGGGGCGGATCGCGACCGGCTGCGCGAGGGCCGCGGCGCGCTGCGCGCCGTCGATGACGCCGCAGGCCTCCATGCGCTCGAGGACATGCGCCTGGCGGCGGCGGGCGCGCTCCGGGTGGCGGTCGGGGCGCAGGCGCGTCGGCGACTGCGGGAGCCCGGCGAGCAGCGCGGCCTCGGCGAGGCTCAGGTCGTGGGCGGACTTGCCGAAGTAGCGGCGGCTGGCGGACTCGACGCCCACGGCGTTGCCGCCGAACGGGGCGCGGTTGAGGTACTGCGCGAGGATCGCGTCCTTGTCGAGGATCCGTTCCATCTGCAGCGCGCGAAAGGCCTCGACGATCTTCGTCGTGAGCGTGCGGCGGCGCGGCTCGACCAGGCGGATCACCTGCGTCGAGAGGGTCGACGCGCCCGAGCGGACGCGCCCGTGGCGCAGGTTGTCGGCGGCGGCGCGCAGGATCGCGACCGGGTCGACGCCGGGGTGGGACCAGAACCGGCGGTCCTCGACGGCGACCAGGGCCTTGCAGATCCAGTCGTCCGCCCTCGGTTCGAAATGAGGGCGGCAGTCGCTGTCGTCCTCGCCGAGCCGGACGCGCAGCGCCCGGCCCTCGCGATCGAGCAGGACCGTCGCCTCCGGGAACACCGCGAGCTTCGCGGCGGGGAACGGGAACGAGGTCCACACGAGGGCGAACGCCGCCGCCAGCGCCGCCGCCGCCAGCGCGGCCATCCGAAGTCGATTGGAGAATCGTCCCATGGCCCGCATGCCGGTACGCTACACGCGCGTCGACAAGGGGACAAGACGACCCGCGCCATCCGTGGTCCGGCGTGCGGCCGCCGGGGCCGGCGGCCCTCCCCACCCGACGCCAACGACCGGGAGGTCCCGCGGCCTCGCGGGCCGGACGTTGGATCCCCGTGGCAACGCCGGTTCGGAGATGCGCCCGGGCGGCCGGTTGACATCCCCCGCCTCGGGGCGGAACATGTAGCTCACGTCCGGGATCGCATCGGGGGCCCTATGAAAGCCGGAATGGCATCGCACACGTTGTCCCACGGCGTCTGCGCCACGGGCATCCTGCTCGCAGCCGCGGGGAGGGCGGAGCCCGGCGCCCTGCCGGTCCCGCAACGGGGGTTTGTCAGTTCCCAGCCCGCCAGGATCTGGGAGGAGGGACTGCTGTCCGGCAACGGCACGATCGGCATCAACGTCCTGAGCCGCCCGCTGAACGAGCGGATCATCTTCACGCACGAGCGGCTCTTCATGCCGATGGGACCGCCGGTGATGCCGCCCGACCAGTCGGCGCGGCTGTTCGAGATCCGGAGTCTGATCGACCGGGGGCTCTACAAGCAGGCGACGGAGCTCCAGTTCAACCTCTCCGGCCAGAAGAGCTTCATGTACCCGGACAACTTCGTTCCGGCCTTCGACCTCACGATCGACAGCACGGCCCGGGGCGCCGTGCGCGACTACAGCCGGTCCGTGGACTTCCAGACCGGCGAGACCGCCGTCCGCTGGTCGGATGACCGCGGCACGTTCGAACGCCGCATGTTCGCGTCCCGCGCGGACCGCGTGGCGGTTCTGTCCATCGCCGGATCGGTCCCCGGCCTCCTCGACTGCCGGCTCGCGCTCGAGCCGCGCGAGCCGAGCGACGAGTTCAACAGCGACAGCGACGTCGCCAAGCGATCCGACCAGGCGTTCAGGGAGCACGTTTCCGACATCGCGACATCGGCCACGGACCGTTCCCTCGCCTACCGGAACCGGTACCCGAAGGCGTACCCGGGCAGCCTTCACGCGCTGGAAGGCCACGCGCGCGTGATCGCGGCGGGCGGCGCGGCCGAGGCTCGGACCAACGGCACCCTTGCGATCAAGGGCGCGGACCGCATTCTGGTCCTCGTCGACCTGCGCCCGGTCTACGACCCCGACCAGCCGGTGGCGGCGGACATGGAGAAGGCGCTCGCGGAGCTGCCGGACGACTACGCCCTGCTGCTCCGGCGCCACGCGGAGCGGCACGGCGCGCTGTTCAACCGGGCCCGCCTCGATCTCGGCGGCGGCGCCGACCACCGGCGGACGACCGAGGAACTGATCGCGGAGTCCACGTACGAGGCCCCCGGCCGCGCGTTGATCGAGAAGGAGTTCGACGCCGGGCGCTACAACATCATCTGCAGCACCGGGGAGCTGCCGCCGAACCTGCAGGGGGTCTGGGGCGGCACCTACGTCCCCGGCTGGGCGAGCGACTACACCCACAACGGCAACGTGCCGTCCGCCATCGCCGCCAACCTGATGGGCAACATGCCCGAACTGATGCTCGCCTACACCTCCTACATCGAGTCGCTCGTGCCGTGGCTCGAAATCAATGCGAAGCACCTTTTCGGCGCGCGCGGCATCGTGCTGCCGTCGCGCAGCTCGACGCACGGATTCAACAACGCCCTGGCCCCGAACTTCGCCGGCGGCTTCTGGGTGGCGGGCGCCGGCTGGGCGGCCCACTTCTTCCACGACTACTACCTCTACACCGGCGACCGGGCCTTCCTGGCCGACCATGCGCTGCCGTTCATGGAGAAGGCCGTCCTGTTCTTCGAGGATTACCTCTACGAGGGCCCCGACGGGCGATGGGTCTTCTCCCCCACGCAGTCGCCGGAGAACAACCCGGGCAACAGCAAGTCGCAGGGCACGTTCAACGCCACGATGGATGTCGCGGTGGCGAAGGAACTCCTGCGGAACACCATCGACGCCTCGCGCGAGCTCGGGCGCAACGCGGACAGGATCCCGCGATGGGAGGCGATGCTGGACAAGATGCCGGACTACCTGGCGGACGAGCGCGGGATCATCAAGGAGTGGCTGACGCCGAAGCTCTCGAACAACGACAGCCACCGGCACTCCTCCCAGCTCTACCCGCTGTACGACGGGATTCCCGACGAGATCGCCCGGAGCCCCCAGCTACGCGCCGCGTTCAAGAAGAGCATCGAGTTCAAGCTCGACAACTACTGGCAGAACAACCAGCGCGGCTTCATGTCCTTCGGGCTGGTGCAGCTCGGACAGGCCGCCGCCAGCCTGGGCGAGGGCGAATTGGCCTACCGCTGCCTGGTGCAGCTGGTGAACCGGTACTGGCTCAACAACCTCGCGTCGATGCACAATCACCGCTCGCTGTTCAACATGGACATCAGCGGCGGGATGCCCGCGGTCATCATCAAGATGCTGGTGGCCTCCGAACCCGGCCGGCTGCGGCTGCTGCCCGCGCTCCCCCGGGCGTGGCCGGAGGGAACGATCGAGGGCGTGCTGGGCCGCGGCCAGATCGAAGTGCGGAGCCTGCACTGGACACCCGGCGGGCTGGAGTGCACCCTCCGCTCGGGGAAGGCGCAGACGATCGTGCTGGACGCGCCCGCGGCCATGGACTCGATCGCGGTTGAGGGCAAGTCGGCACGGGCATCGAGGGGCAAGACCGCCACCTCGTGCACGCTGAAGCTCCCGGCGGCGGTGGATGTGAGCGTCAGGATCTCCTACAGACCGGAAGACAAGAAAAGGGAAAGGACCCCATGAAGAAGACATCGTGGCTCGCGTCCGCGGGCGTGCTGGCGGCGGCGGCCCTGGGATTGCATGCGGCGGAGGCCGACCTGTCGAAGCCGGTCAAGGTCTTCGTCCTGCTCGGGCAGTCCAACATGGTCGGCATGGGGAACATCTCCGGCGACAAGGGCGAGAGCCTGGAGAAGGCCGTCAAGGCCGAGAAGCTCTACCCCTACCTCGTGGATGCCTCGGGCGCCTGGGCGGCTCGAAATGACGTCCGTAACGTACAGGTCATGGTCGGCCGGGGCGGCGGGATGGACGTCCTCCACAACGAGTGGCTCAAGGTCGGGGAAGGCATGGGCCGGAGCAAGGGAAGGCTCGGCGTGGAGTACGGGTTCGGCCACGTTATCGGCGACTTCGTGGACGAGCCGGTCATGCTGCTCAAGAGCTGCATTGGCAACCGCGCGTTGGGCTGGGATCTCCTGCCCCCGGGCAGCAAGGGGTTCGAGTTCACGACCAAGGACAAGAAGACAGGCAAGGAAGTGACGTACGTCTACGCCGGCTACAAGGAGTCGCCCGATCGCTGGGAGAAGGGGACCGAGCCGAAGCCGATCGGGTGGTATGCCGGCAAGCAGTATGACGACGACGTGGCCAACGCCAAGAAGGTCCTGTCGGAGCTCGACAAGTACTATCCCGGCGCCAAGGGCTACGAGGTGGCCGGCTTCCTGTGGTGGCAGGGCGAGCGCGATTGCGGAAGCGAGGCGCTGTCCAGCCGCTACGAGGAGAATCTCGTCAACGTGATCAAGTCGCTGCGCAAGGACTTCAACGCGCCCAACGCGAAGTTCGTCATCGCCACGCTGGGCGAGGCCCGGAAGGGCGGCGGCGGCAACACCGAGACCGTGCTGAACGCCATGATGGCGGTGGATGGGAAGTCCGGGAAGTACCCCGAGTTCAAGGGCAACGTCGCGACGGTCTACACCCACGACATGGCCCGCGGCGGCAGCGGAAACGGCCACTACGGCGGCAACGCCAAGGTCTACATGGACGTCGGCGAGGCCATGGGCAAGGCGATGATCGAGTTGTTGAAGCAGTAGAAGAAGCCACTACGAAACACGCGAAGAGCGCGACAAGAGGAACCGGGGGTGCACCGGAACGATGCGGTTCTTTCGCGGCTTTCGCGTGTTTCGTAGTTCTCCTCCCGGGGTGCCGGAGCAATCGCGATTATGACCACCAGAAACCTGATCGCATGGGTCGGAGTGTGCTTGGCCACGACCGTCAGCCGGCCGGACGCTTCGGCCGCTCCAAAGCCGACGGCGCCGGAGGTTCAACTTACGGAGACGGGCCGGCAGCTTGAGGCCTCGTATGCGGCAACCTTGGCAACGCTGAACGCGGAGATCGCGAAGGCCCTGCCGGTCGTGGCCGAACCGAAGAAGGCCGCCCACCAGCGGGCGCAGGAAGCGCTCAAGAGGGCGGAGGCCGATGCGGCGGCGGCGCAGAAGGCCCTGGACGGCGTGAAGACGGCGGAAGCGCTGGTCGGACACGCGAAGGGCAAGTGGATCGGCGGCGCGGAGAAAGGCATCGCGGAGGCGCAGGCCGCGCTGAAGAAGGCGACCACGAATGCCGAACGCGAGGCGGCGACCAAGGACCTCGCGAAATGGCAGGCGAACAAGGAGGACGGGATCAGGGCGCTCAAGGAGCGCCAGGCCGCATGGGACAAGGCGAAGGTCGACGAGCCGAGGTTGATCCAGGCCAACCAGGCCGCCCAAGCCGCCCTGGCCGCGGCGCGCGCCGACGAACTCGCCGCGGTCAAGGCCCTTCTCGCGGACCTCGACCCCCTGTTGTCGAGCGACAGGCTGGATGCGACGCTGGTCAAGGCCGCCGTGCTGGCGGAAGCGACGCCGAAGGGACTGGCGGCTTTCGCGCAAGAGGGCGCGGCTCAGCGGGCCCTGGTGGAGGCACTGCTGGCCGATGAGACGTTGATGAAAAGCATGCTCGTCGCCGGCGGCGCGAGCGGCGGCCGGTATGGTCCGGCCATGCGGATCTACACGGCGATCCGGCAGGCGAGCCCGAGGTCCGGCGAGGGAGCCCTGCACCGGCTGGCGCTGGCCACCGGCCTGGAGCACGCCGTGCCGGTTGCGCAGTCCAACCCGGCCGCCCAGACCAACGGGCCGGCGTTCGTGGATCCGGTCAAACGCTACCTGCATTACGAGAAGGCGTACCTGGATGGCGAGCTGGATCCCGCGTTCAAGGACTTCTCGACATGGGAATACCGGATGGTCGTCGACTGTGATGCACCCGACGGGATCCTGGCGTGGGGGCGCGAGATGCTCCGGACCTACCGGCCCGACCACGTCGTGAATCCCGACTACGGATGGCGCTACTCCGCCGCCGTCCGGACGGACGTCCGCTACGGCTCGCAGAACGTGAAGGACGACCTGCCCACGCTGCACAGCTATCAGAACATCCCCAGGAACGGGGGCGTGTGCGGCCGGCGCGCGTTCTTCGGCCGCTTCATCCTGCGCAGTTTCGGCATCCCCGTCTGGGGGGTGACCCAGCACAAGCACGCCGCGTTGAGCCACTGGACGCCGAAGGGCTGGGTGGTCAACCTCGGGGCCGGATTCCCGCACAGCTGGTGGGACAAGGACGGCGCCCCGCGCAGCGGATCGGACTTCCTGCTGGAGACCCAGGCGAGGGAGGACGCTCAGGGGTACATGAAGGTGCTGCGGGCGCAGTGGATCAGCCGCACTCTCGGAGAGGAAGCCTACAACGACCGCAGGAAGGTGGCCGGCGGCTTCTGGAGCAACATGGCCCACCACCAGGCCGTTCTCCTGGCGTCCCGCGCCGTCGAGCTGGGCCCGCTCGGCCAGGAGTTGGGCGAGGCGAACGAGTCGCCCGACAAGCAGATCATGGCCCGGGCGCCGGCCCAGGCCGTGGACGAGCAGGTGGCCATCCGGGACGGCGCGATCGTCATTCCGGCGGCGGCACACGGCAAGCCATCGGGGCCGTGCGCGGTCATGAAGAGCTTCTCCGGCGGCATGCAGATGCACTGCGGCGGCGGGTTCAAGACCGACTACGCTTTCGACGCGCCGCGGGCCGGCACGTACCGGCTGACGGTGCGGGTCGCGACGCTGCAGGACGGCCAGAAGCTCCTGTTCACGGTAAACGACGCCCGGACGCCGGTCGAGGTCGCGGTTCCCTGCACCACCGGCCTGTGGCAGCCCACCCCGCCGATCGAGATCTCCCTGGCCGCGGGCCGGAACGTCCTCCGTTTCGAGATCCAACCCGGGAGCCGCGGGGTGACGATCAAGGACTTCACGCTTTCCCCGGCGTTGCCGTAGCCGCGCGGAACTCGGAAATCGGCGCCCCCGGGGGAGGCTACTCGATCTGCAGGGTGATCGCCTTCGCGAGGTCGGAGTTCGACGAGACGCGCGGGGGCTTCCCGCTGGCGGTCGTGAGGCCGCGGACGGTCATCGTCTTCGTCACGGCATAGGGATGGGGGCGGTCCGCGTGCGAACCGCCGAGCGGGTCGGCGAAGAACGTGACGCCCTCGTAGCCCTCGGGGTGATTGGCGTCGTCGATGAAGAGGCCGTCGATGCGGATCTCGCGCGGCATGGAGCAGGGATAGCCGAAGTTGTGCGTGCCGTCGTTCTGCATGCCGAACACGACGGGGCGGGACGGGGCGCCCGCGTTGGGGATCCAGCGGCAGTTGCGGATGACCACGTCGCCGTCCCAGGGCGAGCCGTAGTCCGAGCGGAACGTGATCAGGTGGGGACCGTTCAGCGTGGACTCCTCGACGACCAGCCGGCCCCGCCCGACGGCGTTGAGCCCGGCGTAGCCGAGCGTGCAGCGGCGGATGATGTAGGATCCCGAGACGCCCTGGTGCACGTCCATGCGCGACAGGACGCAGTCCTCGAGCAGGATGTTCTTCATGAAGTTGCTGCCGATCACGCCCCAGCGGGTGCGGTCGTCGATCCGGTCCATCCGGCAGGCGATCATGCGGAAGTTCACGACCAGCGAGGCGCCGTACCCGTACGTGCCCATGGAGACCGGCTTGCCCGCCGCGCCGATGGTCCGGTAGGTCCTGCGGCCGTCGATCGAGCAGTTGCGCAACGTGACGTTCGCGCATTGCTGGATGCTGAGAAAGCCGCCGTACGGGTGCCCGACGTCGGTTTCGCCGATGACGCGATGGGTCAGGCCGTCGACTTCGATGTTCGAACGGCGGATCTCGATGTTGCGTCCCCAGTAGTTGTAGCCCTTCTCCTGCCGCATGCGGTTGCCGGTGTGGGTGAAGACGCCGCCGCGCAGGACCAGCGGCCGCGGATCGATCGGCCGGGCCTCAACCCGGGTGACAGTGTCGTAGTCCCAGTCGATCGCCCCCTCGATCGAGCCGTCGCGGCGGAGGATGAAGACCTCCTTCTGCGCGGTGCCGTCGTTCCGGTTGAGGCCGCGCCGGATGAAGATCTTCCGGTGCTTGTTCTCCACGAAGACCAGGCAGTCGGCATCCGGCCGCACGTCGAGCCGCTCCTGGCCCCGCGCGAGCCGGTCGATCTTCAGCGACGCGCGCTTCAGCAGCGAGACGACTTCGAAGAGCGGCTTCCGGTGGTTCTCGACCCCCTGGCTGTCGTCGATCAGGAAACGCGAGGTGCTCCAGTCCGTGTCGGTGGCGATGACGGCGGTGAGCGCCCGGCGCCCGAGCTGGTAGATCGCCTTCGGGTTCGACCGGACGGGCAGCCCGTGCCGGTTCGCGTGGGCGTGGGCCGCGCAGATCGCCGGGAGATCGTCCGCCACGCCGTCGCCGACGGCGCCGAACGCCTCGTAGGTGACGGCATTCGTCTCCGCCGCCGCGCCGGGGTCTTCCGCCGCCGTCGCCGCCACGCAACCGGCCACGACCATTGGCACAAGCCCCATCTTCAAGTTGGTATTCATCGTTGGTGCGGAGGGTAAGTCGGCGCAAAACGGCCTGTCAAACGCCATCCCCGCGCGGACAGGAGTGTCCGCGCCACGATGCCGGCTGCTGCCCCCCCGTGGGGCAGACACTCCTGTCTGCCCCGCCCACAGTGCGCCCGCCAGCTCCGGGACCCTCGTCGTGCTCCGTTGAATCCCTCGTCCGGCCGCCGGGGCCGGCGGCCCTCCCGAAGCCTGTCCCCCTTCGATGGGCGCCCGGTCCGAGGGGTTCCTGGCTTCCGGATTCCGGCACCTCCCCGCCGGCGGGCGGTCAGGGCGGGGGAGGTGGCGCGGCGGCCGCCGGCGTGGCGGATCGGATCTCCTCCGGGGTCGGCATGCGCGCGGCGGCGGAGGGGAGAAGCAGGTCGGCGATGGCGTCGAACGGCAGGATCACCTCGATCGCGCCCACGGCATAGGGCGCGATCTCGTACTCGTTGAAGGTGAAGCCGACGCCGCGGAGGTCGACGAAGACGTTCGCCGGCTCGATCTTCGCCCCGGCCAGAAGCCCGGCCTCTGCATCCGTGGCCGAGGGCGCCGCGCCGAGCTTCGCCAGGACCGCCGCGCGGACACGTTGCACCAGTTCGGGCATCTTGTCGTCCGGCACGAAGTCATCAACGCCAAGCCGCCGCCCGGTGACGTGGTCGAAGACGAGGTGGCGGACCGAATGCGCCGGGTGCGCACCGCCCGTATACCATTCGCGTCGGATCGTGATCGAAAGCAGCTTCCCGACGCGGGCGACCCTGTCCACCTTGCGGAAATCGCTCCACACCGCCGCGCTATCGGGAAACTCGTCGCGGAAGGCCCGGTACTCCGCGTGGAACCGGTCCGCGATCCCCTTCGCCGCAGCCGCGACGTCGGCCGGCGCCTCGGCGGGCGGCGCCCACCCTTCGATATCCTCGACCGCCCACAGCGCCCACATCTCGCGGCGAACCGTCGCCAGCGCCTCCGGAGGACTCCCCTTCTCCGGCCACATCATGCGGTACTCGATCCGCGCCACGCCCGCATTCGGCATCGCCCGCGTGACGAGCTCCGAAGGGCGGAACGCGTTCGCGACCCCCGTCTCGTCGTCGGCCAGCGCCGCCGCGACGACGCATAGCCAGCAACCAAGGACCGGCAGGAGGAGTTTCAAGTTCCAGGTTTCAAGTTTCAAGTTCACGGGCGACCGGAGGTTTCGGGTGTCAGGTTTCAGGTGTCAGCGAAGATCGTGTCGGGTGGCAGGTGTCGAGTGTCGGACTTGTCGTACTCTCCTGTCGTCCGGCCCGGGTGCCGAGCCGTCCGCCCGTTGGCTGTTGGTTGGCGCGCATTGGGTGTTGGATGTTGGGTGTTGGTTGTTGGGTGTTGGGTGTTGGTTGTTGGGTGTTGCATCCGCCGTTCGATGTTCGGTGTTCGTTGTTGGATGCTCGGTGTTGGATGTTCAATGTCCGTCCTACGGCTTCACCTCGATCTCCGCCTTCCCGTGCGTCCCGCGGACCGACGGATCGTACATCGCCTCGGCGCGGAGCGGGGGCACGACGAAGCGCCCCGGGGTCACGGCTCGGACCGTGTAGTGCCACGTCTGCGGGGCGCCGGGCGCGCCGGTGAGCGGGTGCGGGAAGAGCACAAGGCGGTCGTCGCGGACGTCCCGGTGGATCATCCAGTTCCGCCGCTCGCCGAGCCAGGGCGCCTGGTTGGCGACCTCGAACGACGGGTTCTCGATCTCGAAGCCCGCGGGCAGCAGCTCCTCGATCACGACGTTCTCGACCGGCGCGAGGGCCGGGTCGGCGGCGATCTCCAGCCGGACGACGACCAGGTCGCCCTGGCGGAACGACATCCCCTCCCACGGCTGGCCGTCGGGGCGGAGGAAGGCCCGGCGCACCATCAGTCCGCGGTCCTCCTCGGCCACCGCACCGGCGGCGGGCACACCGGAGACCGTCGCGCCGAAGTAGCAGCGACCGGGACCCTCGTTCTCGATGCGCACCCAGCGCGCGCGGCCCGGCGCGCCGGGCGTCCACCGGACGAGCGCGCTCTCCGTCGCATTCGTCCCCTGGCCCTCGCTCGGCCGGAGCGCGGCACGGAAGGGCTCGGTCTCGCGCGGCTGCGCGGCGGCGTAGCGGCCCAGGGCGAGGAGGGCGATCGCGTTCTCCTGCGTCGTCGCCCAGCGCCCGTCGAGGCGGGCATCCTGCACCTGTTTCGCGAACGCGGCGGCCTCCGGGGCGGACGGATCGACCTCGACCCACGCGAGCAGCGCCAGCGCGGCGTCGCGGACGCGGCTGTTGAGGCAGCCGCCGGCCCGGCGCGCGTCGGCCCCGCCGGCCGGCTCGATCCCGCGCAGCAGCGGGGCGGCGTCGCGCGGCCGGCCGCCGAGGATCAGCGCCGCGGCGAGGTGCGCGCGCGAGGACGAACGGAGGCGGGCGGACTGTTCCAGCAGGCGGGCCGTCCAGCCGGGCTCCGGCTTCCCGGCGCGGGCGAGGACTTCGCAGACGTACGCGCGGCGCTCCTGGTCGTCCTGCCACGCGGTGTTCCCGGGGTCGGCATCGGTCGGCCCGGCGGCCTCTAGCCGCGCGCGGAGGGCGTCGAGCGCGGCATCGAGGCGGTCCTCCGGCACGGCATGGCGCGCGCGGCGGGCCTCGACGAGGAAGTGCGTCGCGTAGATCGCGGTCCAGTCGGCCGCGTCGCCCGCATTGGGCCACGGGTGGAAGCCGCCGTCGGCCATCTGCATCGAGAGGATCCGCTCGATGCCCGCGCGAACGAAGTCGTCCGCGTCCTCCTTCCCCATCGCCCCGGGCCGGACCGCGTTGACGAGGTCCGGCAGCACGAGCAGCGGAAACGCCGCGCTGGTCGTCTGCTCGAGGCAGCCGTAGGGGTAGCGCATCAGGTAGTCGAGTCCGCCGGCGAGTCCGATCTCCGGCCGCGCCGAGGCCCACAGTTCGAAGTCGAGCGACTCCGGCACCCAGCCCTCCGGCGGCTCGATCCGCGTCTCGCGGCCGGAGGCGACGGCCCCGACCACGGCCCTCGACTCGCGCGGCGCGGCCGGGCGCACGGCCAGTTCGATCGTCTCGGCGTAGCGCTCTTCCCCCGCCGTCACCTCGACCGCGCACAGCGCCTTCCCCGGCGCGGCGCCGGCGGTCAGCGGGATCGTCACCGCGCCCGACGCCCCGCTCGCGAGCGGCAGCGTCGTCTCGCCCCTTCCGGCGGCCAGCGGGCCCTGTGTCGTCACGCGTACGCGGGCCGTGATGCTCGCGTCGGTTTCGTTGAAGACCTGCACGTTCATATCGCACCGGTCGCCGGGCGCGAGGAATCGCGGCAGGCCCGCCTGGACGACCAGCGGGCGCTTCACCGTCACCGCGCCGGTCGCGCAGCCCGCGCGGGCGCGGTCGAACGCGACCGCCATCAGCCGGAGCCGTCCGGTGAACTCGGGGACGTCGAACGACGCAACCGCGGCGCCGTTGGTGCCGGTCCGCAGGCCGGAGGCCCACAGCGCGACCGGGCGGAAGCGCGAGGCGCGGATCGGGTTGAGCCGCCGCTGCAGCGCGGCGCTCTCGCCGCCGGCGGTGTGCGACGCGCCCGCCGCGCTCTCCTCGAGCAGCGGCATCAGGTCGCGGAAGAGGTCGAACATCTCCACCGCGAGCGCGCGGCGGCCGAGGAAGAAGGCCAGCGGATCCGGCGTCGCGAAGTCCGTCAGCCGGCAGATGCCCTCGTCGACCGCCGCGACGACGACGGCCGCGTCGGCCGGCGCCCCGGCCTCGTCGCGGACCGACAGCCGCGCATCCAGCCGCGTGCCGGGACGGATCGTCTCCGGCGCCTCGACGCCGACCGTGAGGCGGCGGCCGGGCGGAACGACCGTCAGTGACACGAACCCCGCGGCGCGGTGGGCGGACCAGACCGGCTCGGGCTTCGCGGGGCGGAGCAGCGTGACGCCGCAGTAAACGTTCGGACCGTGCTCGGGTTTCATCGTGAACTCGACCGTGTGCGCGGTGCCGGCGAGGCGGACCACGCGCCGCTCGAGGACGCGGTCCGACTCCAGCGTGACCAGCGCCAGCCCCGAGAACGGCGCCTTGATCGCGATCCGCGCGAGGTCGCCCGGCGTGTAGGAGGGACGATCCGCCTCAAGCTGCACGAGGTCCGGCTTCTCCTTCGACCAGTCCACCCACCGCGCGTCCGCGGCGGCGGCGAAGAAGCGGAGGCTCGACGAGATGCCCCCGGCGCCTTCGACGGCCAGCAGGTAGTCGCCCGCGTGCTCGACACGGATCGTCGCGCTTCCCGCGCCCTTCTCCAGGGCGACCTCCTGCTCCGAGACAGGCGTCAGCGTGCGTTCCGACTTCCACGACCAGGTGCCGTCCGGGTTGCGGCGCAGCGCGCCGGACCAGTCGATGCGCGCGACGGTCGCCTTCACGGACGTCGCCGCGGCGGTCTTCGATCCGTCCGGCGTCACGGCGGCGACGGCAATCTGGAGCGGCTCGCCGACACGGACGTGCCCGCCCTCTCGCGCGGGCTTGAGGCCGAGGTAGTACGGGTAGACGTCCACCGGCGCCGTCGCCACCGCCGACACCGGACGCCCGCTGGCCTCGAAGACCGTGACCCCCGCGACGAGCCGCAACGCCGCCGGCGGACGCCACGCGGGATCGGCCTTCACGCTCCATTCCGCGCGCCCCGCGTCATCGAGAGCCTTGCGGCCGAGTTCCTGCGGCCGGGCCGGGTACGACCGCTCGGCGTCGCCGAAGGACCAGCCGTCCCACCCCTTCGGCTCGAAGGGCGCCGGCTCGAAGCGTGCGCGCGCCTCCGCGGCGAGGCTGTCCGCCGCGCGGCCGAACAGGTGGCGCGCGGCGGCGGCGATTCCGATGCCCGCGCCCGGCGCAAGCCGGCCCGCGGGAAGCGTGACGGTGGTCTCGATCTGCGGCGGCACGAAGTCCTCGACGGCGACGGTCGCCTCACCCAGCACCTTGAACGTGCCGGGCATCGCGAGTTCGAGGGCGTAACGTCCGGTCGGGAGGAAGTCCTCGATGCGAACCTCCGCCCCGGCGGCGCCAAGGCCGTCGAGCATCAGGGGGAGGTCGCGGACGAGGCGGCCGTCGGGCCGCCGCACGCGCAGCACGACGGGAAACGGCGCGGGCGCCTGCATCTCGCGGTTGCGGACGAGCGCCTGGACGTGGACCGTCTCGCCGGGCCGGTAGATGCCGCGGTCGGTGAAGACGAACGCCTCGAAGCCGGCGGCGAGGTAGGGCCGCCCGTCGATCCCCTTCTCCTGCGTCACCTCCGAGCCCGGCCATCGCAGGAACGACAGGTCGCCGTCCTTCTCCGCGACGGCGAGGAACGGCTCTCCCTCGTCGGGGTTGTCGCGCAGCGCCACGAAGGCCAGCCCATCCGCGTCGCTGACCCCCTGCCCCAGTTCCGCGTTGTTGCTGCCGAGAATCGTGACCTTCGCGCCCGCGACCGGGGCGGCGTCGCGCAGGGACGTGACCCACACCAGCGCGCCGTCGCGGCCGCGCTTCACGCTCAGGCCCAGGTCGGTCACGACGACGAGCGTGTGCCTCGACGGCACGTCGCGGGCGCCCGCCGTCACCAGCCACGCCCCGAGCGTCCGATCCGCGGCGAAGTCGCGCAGATCCACGGCCTTCCGCTGGGTCTCGTTCCGGCGATCGTCAAAGCGGACGACGCGGTTCGAGGCCGCGCCGGTGAGCTGGTCCGCCGCGTCGCACGCGTCGTCGACGTAGATCGAGGAGAACCGGCCCGCTTCGCGCATCGCGAAGTGGACGAGGTTGCGCCGCAGCAGCGGCCGGGCGGAGACCGTGCACTCCCGGACGTTGACCGCGGTCACGGGCACCGTCAGCGGGCCGCGCGGCGAGAGATACCGCCCGTCGAGGCCGATCGCGAGCGACGGCGCGCGGTGCGGGAACTGGACGCGCCGGCGCACCTCGCGGCCGAGCGCCGAGCCGCCCTCGGACTGCAGCGTCGCCTTGAACGTGATGTCGTAGACGGCGCCCGGCTGGAAATCGCCGCGCAGGGTCAGCCCGGCGCCCTGCCACGAGTCGAACGCCTCGACGGTGAACTTCACGGCCGGCTCGACCGCGATGTGGGCCGGCGCACTGCGCGCGTCGACGGCCTGCGTGAAGTAGGCCCACAGGAGGCAGCCCTCGAAGGCCGGGCTGTTCGGCGCCAGGCGCGTCAGCTGCAGGTGCGGCGCGACGGCCAGCGTGTAGACCTCGTCGTCAGGCAGCGGCAGCGTGCCCGTGGCCGGCGGGAGGCCGGCACGGATGCGAAGTTCGAAGCGGTCGTCCAGCAGCGGCGCGGTTCGGATGAGCACGTCGGCCGACTTCACGTCACCGACCCGGGTGAACGCCACCGGAGTGCCGGCGGCAGTTTTCAGCGTGACGTACTTCGCGAGCTCGCGCGGCTCCGGCGGGGCGTTGAAGCGAAGCTTCAGGGTGACCTCGCGGCTCGCGGTCAGGCCGGCCTGCTCGACGGCGAGAAGGTTCAGCGGCGCGGTGCGGAAGCGGAAGGTACGGTCGCCGTCCACCGCGCGCCCGGCGGCCGACGCGAGCCGGTCCGAAAGCACCGCCTCGAACGCGGTGGCGGCGGGCCAGGGGCCGTCGGGCCGGAAGACGAGGTCGCGCGGGCCGGTCCACTCGAACGTGCCGCGGACGGGCGGGACGAAGCGCACGGGCTCGCCCGCGGGCGCGTCCGGCGCGGCGCCGGCCATGTCCGCGCTGAAGGCCCAGGCGACGGGCTCGTTGCTCGCGACCACGCCGTCCGCCTCCGGCGCGTCGACGACGCGCGGCGCGCCGTCGGCGGCCGGCCGGGTCAGCGTCCAGACGCCCCACGCGTTGAGGGCGAGGAAGGCGAGAGCGAGCGCGAACCAGCGCCCGCCGGTCCCGCCCGCGCGCGCGGCGGCGGGGGGCGCGGTCTCGGCCGAGGCGACGGGGCCGGCGCCGGGACGGAAGCTCTCGGGCGGGTCCATGGCGCCGAGGACGGCCTCCAACCGCCCGGCGTCCGGCTCGGCGCCGTCGCGGGCGAGGGCGTCGAGGATGTGGGCCTCGAGATCGCGGCGCAGTTCCTGCCGCGCGGCGGGGTCGAGCGCGGCCTGGGCCAGCACGTCGTCGAGGTAGGCTTCGATCCGCTTCTGCAGTTCGATCGGGAGATTCATGGGGTTTCCTCAGGCATCCTTGGTTGCGCGCAGGCGCTTCATCGCGTCGACGACGAGATCCCAGTGGGCGGACAGTTCGGCCAGCCGCAGGCGGCCCTGCGGCGTCAGCGAGAAGTAGCGGCGGGGCGGCCCCTCGGGCGAGGCGCCCTCGCGGACGCGCACGAGGCCCTCGTCGCGGAGGCGGGCCAGCACGGGGTAGACGGTGCTCTCCGAGACCGCCAGCGCGTCGACATCGCGCAGCGCCTGCACGATCTCGTAGCCGTAGCTCTCGCCGCGCCGCAGCACGTGCAGCACGGAGAGCTCCACGAGCCCCTTCCTCAGTTGTGTGACCCAACCCTGCATCGAGCTACTCTGTATCGCGTAGTACGTATCGTAGAGTACTTGACGGGAAGTTGCAAGTTCCAGGTTTCAAGTTTCAAGTTGAAGGAAGGCGCGGGGGTGCCCATGATCCGCGGCATGAGCACATCCGACGTCCTTTCCCGCCGGTCCTTCCTCGCCCGCAGTCTGCAGGCCTCGGCCGTCCTCGCGTCGGGCCGCGTCCTCGCCGCCGCGGGCGCCGCGCCCTGGCCGCCGCCGATCGCGGTGTTCAGCAAGCTCTACCAGGAGTTGAAGCTCGACTACGACCAGGCGGCTGCGATCACCGCCGCCGCGGGGCTGGCCGGGATCGACTGCCCGGTCCGCGCCAAGGGCGAGATCGAGCCGGAGAAGGCGGCCGACGAGATGCCGCGCTACGCCGAGGCCCTCCGCAAGCGGGGCGTCGGAATGCTGCTGATCACCTCGGACCTGCTGTCCGCCGACTCGCCGCATGCCGAAGCCGTGCTCCGCACGGCCAAGAAGCTCGGCATCGGCCAGTACCGCCTTGGTTTCCGCAAGATCCCG
>CAYODK010000009.1:0-61358 GCA_964402695.1 uncultured Verrucomicrobiota bacterium | reverse complement strand
TGTTGGGTGTTGGTTGTTGGATGTTGAAACACCGTCCCAAACCCCGGGTGGTCGGCGGACCGGGCGGCGCCTTCGGGGCGGAGGCGCTCGGCGGCGCGCCGCGTGTGGGGCGCGGGGAGCCCGCGCCGGAGGCCGTAGTGGCTCCAGACCCGCTCGTAGATCGGACGCAGCGCACCGCGGCCGTCCTCCGAGATGCTGCCCCACCGGTACTTGCCGGTCGTGTCGACGTGCCGGGCGAACGGGACCTCCGCGCCCAGGTTGTAGGCGGCGGTGTACTCGAAGCCGGCGAGGAGCCGGTTGTCGAACGCGCCGTAGAGGTCGAGGCCCTGGGTCCACGCGATCTCGCAGGCATCGGCGAGGTGGCCGAGCCCGAGCTGCGCATGCTGCTGGTCCCGCCCGCTCTCCTGGCACTGGCCTGCCGCGTTGACGACGTAATTGGTGAGACCCGCATTGCCGGCGCCGCGGAGGAAGTACGCGACGGCGGCGTCGAACAGCGCGCGGTCGTCGAGATACACCCCGGCCGCCATCATCGTCTTGAGGCAGCCGGTGCCCCAGTTGCCGTTGGCGTGGGGGGCGAAGCCGCGGACCGCCGGCACGATCGCCCGCCGGACGAGGTCGCCGAAACGGTCGGCCGACTCGCACGTCCAGCCGGAGGCGCTGTGGCGGAGCAGCTCCGCGGCGTTGATCAGCTTGAAGCCGCCGAGCGAGGCCCCGAGTTCGCGGTCGCGCCCCGTGATCTCCCGGAGCCGGCCGGACCACGCGTCGAGGATCGAGGCGGCCGTCGCGGCGTGGGCGCGGCGCGCGGTAAGGCTCCACATCAGGGCGTTCTGGTAGGCGGCATTGGCGTCCTCGTCGAACTCGACAATCCGCTCGCTCGCGCGGGGGTCACGGACAACCCGCTCGAAGGGGCCGCGCATCGTCCATCCCTCGCGCGAGCGCGGATCGTCGCGCAGCTTCCCGAAGCCCGCGGCCCACGGCTCGCGACCGGCGGCGAGGCATGCGCGGACCGCGACGAGGTCCCCGCGCGAGTGGAGGAGGCCGGGATGAACAAACGGGCGCGGCGCGGCCGGCGAAGCCGCCTGTGCGGCGGCGGCGACGCCGAAGGCGGCGACCGCCGCGAACCGGACCTTGCGGATCACGGGGCCCCGTCCCCCGCTCCGCCGTCCTCCACCGGCAGCGGCCATGTCGGCCGGATCTCGAGCGAGCCGGGCGGGTCGACGGGCGTGCCGAGGCCCGCGGCGGCCGCGGTGGCGATCATGCCGGCGTTGTCGGTGCAGAACTCCGGCGGCGCGAGCATCAGCGGCAGTCCGGCCGTCGCGGCGAAGGCGCCGAGCTTGTCGCGCAGGCGCCGGTTGCGGGCGACGCCGCCGGCGCAGGCGAGGAAGGCCGGGCGGGTCAGCTCCACGGCGCGGCGCACGCGGCCGATGAGGGCGTCGACGACCGCCTCCTGGTACGACGCGGCGAGGTGCGGCAGGCCGCGCGCGGGGTCGAGATCCTCCGGGTGGTCGCGGAGGTGGTAGAGCAGCGCGGTCTTGAGCCCGCTGAAGCTGAAGCATAGCTCGCGCCGCATACCTCCGCAGGGCGCGTTCTGCGTGCCGGGGCCGAGCCCGCGCGGAAAGGCGTGGCGGTCGGGGTCGCCGCCCTTCGCGGCCTTCTCGACGGCCGGACCGCCGGGGTAGCCGAGGCCCATCAGCTTGGCGCCCTTGTCGAGCGCCTCGCCGGCGGCATCGTCGAGCGTCGCGCCGAGCAGGCCGGCGCGGCGGCCGCGGCGGATGCGCACGAGGCTGGTGTGTCCGCCGGAAACGAGGAGGGCGAGCCCTTCGGCCTCGCGGAGGGGCTCGGGGAAGGCCGGGTCAAGGAAGACGGAGTAGAGGTGGCCGTCGAGGTGGTGGACGGAGATCAGTGGACGGTCGAGGCGGATCGCGAAGGCCTTGGCCGCCGCGACGCCGACCAGGAGGGAGGTCGCCAGCCCCGGCCCGGAGGTGACGGCGATCGCGTCGAGGCCGTCCCACCCGACCGCCGCCCGGCTCATCGCCTCCCCGACGATCCCGGGGAGGCGCTCGACGTGCGAGCGGGCCGCGACCTCGGGCACCACCCCCCCGTAGGGCTGGTGCTGCGCGATCTGCGTGTGGATCACGTTCGACAGGACCCTGCGCGGACCATCCGCCACCGCCGCGGAGGTCTCGTCGCATGATGTCTCGATTCCCAGCACTCTCATGGCACACACCATGATGGCTCCCCGGGCGGCACGCAAGGACAACCGGAGGCGCCCCTCAAACTCCTTGCCGACCCCCTCTCCTTTCGCTACGTTCGCAACGAACGGCCCCGGCAGACGGCAAGCGGCCGCCCATGAAAGAGACCCCGAGAGATTTCTATAGCGCGCGGGAGCGGGAACGCCCCGTGCTGGACGAGCGCCGGCAGGCCGAAGCCGAGGAGCGGTGGTACCGCGCCATCCAGGAGCAGTGGAAGACGGCCGTGCTCGTTGCGATCCTTCTCGCGTTTGCCGGCGTTCTGGTCGGCGTCGTCTACTACCAGCAGCGCATCCTCGCCCGTGCGCGGGCCGGGGCGCGGCCGCTGGATCCCGTCCAGCTGGCCCCGCAGGGCACGTACAGCGCACCCGTCGGGATCGACCCGGAGGGCCGGTTGGTTCTGGACGAGTTGGGCGATGTGGAGCCCGAGACTCCCCCCGTGGGCGGTGTGGCCGTCCTGACCCCGCACTGGGTCAAACAGGCCGCGATCCGCCTCCGTCATGGCGAACGGGCGTACGAGGAGGGCGACTGGGGGGGCGCGTTGCGCGCCTACGAGGAAGTCCGCCGCATCCTGCCCGGCATCGAACGACTCGACGAGTCGATCGGCCTCTGTCACCTGCGCCTGAAGGACTACCCGAAGGCCGAGGGGGTCTTCTCGGCCCTCGCCGCCAGGAACCCGGGTTCCGCGCCGCTGCTCAACAATCTCGGGGTTGCGCAGATGGGGCAGAACCGCACGGAGCTCGCCGCCCAGACATTCCAGAAGGCCCTGGACATCGATCCCGCCTACGGCCCGGCCCGGCAGAACCTCGGCCTTCTCCACTACCGGTCCGGCGAGATGGGCCGGGCCGCCGAGGCCCTGGCCGAGGTGGTCCGGAACGCCCCGCAGAACGCCGAGGCGTCCCTGATGTACGCCGTGGCGCTCCTGAAGCTCTCGCGCTGGGCGGAGGCCGCCGGCGTCCTGGAGGAGGCGGCCCGCGTGACCCCGTCCGCCCCGGTCCTCTTCCGCCTGGCGGAGGCGAGGGCGCACACCGGCAACCCGGACGACGCGATGCGGACCCTCCAGCGCGGCGTCGACATGGTCGACGCCCGCGCGGCCCTGGTCTGGTTGAACCGCGCCGAATTCGACCCGCTCCGCAACCGCCCGGACTTCCAGAAGCTCGCCGGCGATCTCACCCAGGCCATCCGCTGATTCCGCCGCCGCGACGGCGGCGAGTTTCAAGTTCCAAGTTCCAAGTTTCAAGTTCTCCGGACCCGGCGGCCGACGTCCAACGACCGCCGAACCTGCGAACCTGTGAACCTCATAACCTGCGAACCTCCGGCCAGCACGCAGGTTTCAGGTGTCAGGTTGCAGGAAGGCGTGAGCTTCCAAGGGTTGGAAGCCGCAGACAGGGGAGTTTCCAAGGGTTGGAGGAACCACCGCGGCGATCCACCTCGCGGCCGGTCCCTCACCGCAGGTCCAGGATCCACTCCCCTTCCGGGCGTTCGACGCGGACGCCCGGCGGCACCGCGCCCTCGGCGCCCAGCGTGGTGGCGAAGCCGTCAGAGGGCGGACGGACGACGACGCGCGACGCGAAGGTGGAGGCGATCCACTCCGCATCGGCCGCGTCGGGTTCGCGGTCCATGACAACCACGGTCGCGCCCGGATCGAGCGGCCCGGCGGACAGCGCCCTGCGCGCCGGCGCCGAAGCGGGCCCCGTGAAGAGCACGGCCTGTGCGCCGCGCCCGATGCGCGTCACGGCGGCACCGTCCGCCGCCCGCGCATGGGCGCCATGAGCGTCCGGGTGGAGGACCTCCCACGCGGCGCCGCCCGGCAGGTCTCCGCGACCGCCCGCGACGAGAATCTCCACCCGACGGCCCGACGCGGCCCATGCGTCCGTCATCCCCCGCACGATGCGCGACCGGCCGGGATCGGCGGTCCGGCGGATCTCGCCGACCGGGACGCGCGCCAGGATCTCCGGCGCGGCGCCCGCGTGCGCGGCATCCGCGGCGGTCAGCCAGAGTCCGCCCAGCCGGTCGACGCCGAGGGACCGCAGCCAGCGGAGGGTCCGCGTCGACTTCCACGCGGGTCCGGGATCGATCAGGACGTCGTCCCCGCCGGGACCGTCGACCAGGACGGCCGGCGCGAGATCCGGCGGGGCGAGGATCACGCGGACGCGGTCCTCCGTCGCCGCCCGCGCGATCCCGGCGGCGATCAGCACCGCGACGGCGCCCGCGAGGACGGCGCGCGGCCGGCCGCGTAGGACGAGCAGTCCGGCCATCGCGCCGTAGATCAGCGCCAGCGACCAGCCCGGCGGGGACTGCACGAAGGCATGGCTTCCCGGAACGCGGAAGAGCGCGCCGGTCAGGGCGGCCATGGCCGCGCAGAAGACGGCGTTGGCGTGGTTGAAGACCTCCGCCGCAGCGCCCCAGACCTGGCCGGCGACGAGGGAGAGGCAGCCGGTGAGCACGATGAGGAACGAGCCGGGGACCACGAAGAGGTTCCCCGGCAGCGCCGCGGGCGAGACCTGGTTTCCGAAATAGGCGGTCAGCGGCGTCGAGACGAGCCACGCGGCGACGGACGTCGCGACGAGCCCCACGCCCCCCCGAGCCACGGCCCGGGCCGCGCGGACCGGCTTCGTCGCCGAGGCATCCTCCCCGCGCGGCGGGATCCAGGCGCCGAGCGGGCGATGGATCACGGGGCCGAGGACGATCAGTCCCGTCACCGCGGCGAAGGAGAACAGGAAGCCGGGGTCGGTCAACTGGTCCGGGCGGACGGCGAGAATCGCCAGGGCGGCGAGGGCCAGCGCGGAGGGGCCGTCGGGCCGGCGGCGAAGCAGCGGCGCCGCCCAGTAGGCCGAGGCCATCAGCAGCGCGCGCACGGCGCTCGACGCCGCGCCGGTGGAGAGCGTGTAGAGGGTCAGCAGGGGGATCAGGCCCAGCGCCCACCGCGGGCGCGAGAGTCCCGCGGTGCGGAGCACGGCCAGGATGGCGAGGGCCAGGATGCCGACATGGAGGCCGGAGATCGCGAAGATGTGCGCGGTTCCGGTCCGCATGAAGGACTCGCGGAGATCGGCCGGGACGTCCTCGCGGTAGCCCAGCACGAGGGCGGCGACGATGCCCGCGCCTTCCGGCCAGTCCTCCACCCCGCGCGAAAGCAGACGGCGGCTCGCCTCGCGCCGCGCATAGCACCAGGCCAGCAGCGGGTTCCCGCCGCCGGTGTCCAGCCGGACCGAGGCGCCGGGCGCCGCGTCCATCACGAGGCCCCCGCGCACCGGATCGACACCGCAGACGGCGCTCATGCGCCACCGGTCGCCGTAGGACGGCGGGGGGCGGGAGGGATCGTCCTCCATCCGCACGCGGACCGCGCCGTCGGCCGTGCGCCAGCCGGGCGAGGAATGGCGTGCGGCCTCGACGCGTCCCTCGAAAACCCGGACGACACGGTCCTCCCGGTCGCGGGGCATGTCCGCGGGCGAACCCGTCACGGTGACGACGACCTCGACCTGCTCGCGGGGCCGCGTGAGAAGCCGGTGGAGGTCCAGGGCGGACCGTCCCGGCTCCGACAGGGCGGCATGGGCCAACCCGGCCAGCACCACCGCCCCGTGCAGGAGCGGCGTGGCCCCGCGCGTGCGGCGGAGCGCGACGGCCCCGGACACAAGCACCGCCGCGGCCGCCAGGAATCCGCCCGCGGGCATGCCCGGCGCCAGGCGGGCGGCCGCCATGCCGGAGATGAAGAGGAGGACGAGGCCGACGAGCGGACGCCGGACGGGCGCGGACGGCTGGACGGTCAGCGGCTCCATCCGGCAAACGGGTCGAGCAGCCTGTACTCCCCGGCGGCGCGCGACCCGCGGAAGGCGGCCGCGACGAACTCCACGGCGTCCCCCACGGCGTCGCCCAGGGCGCGTCCCTTCGCAAGACCGGCGGCGACCGCGGCGGAGAACGTGCACCCGGCCCCGTGCGGATGGACGCCGACCGCCCGGTCCGCGGCGAACACGCGCACGGCGCCGCCGTCGCACAGGACGTTCTCGATCCGGTCGCCCGGCAGATGTCCGCCCTTGACGATCACCGCGACTCCGAAGCGGCCCGCCAACTCCCCCGCCGCCTCCCGAAGCGCTGCGCCTTCGCGGACCGGCCGGCCCAGCAGAAGCTCGGCCTCGTGGAGATTGGGCGTGATCACGCGCGCCAGCGGGAGAATGCGCTCGACCATCGCATCCAAGCCGTCCGGCTGAAGCAGCGGCGCGCCGCTGGCGGCGACCATCACCGGGTCCACGACCAGCGCGGGGACGGGCCGCCGGCGCAGCACCGCCGCGACGGCCTCCATGATGGCGGCCGAGAACAGCATGCCCGTCTTGGCGGCTGCCACGGGATACGCATCCATCACGGCATCCATCTGCGCTGTAACGAGATCAGCGTCCAGCGCCCCGACGGCCGTCACGCCGCCGGGGTTCTGGGCCGTGACACAGGTCACCGCCGTCGTTCCGAAGACACCGAGGGCCGCGAAGACCCGCAGGTCGGCCTGGACGCCGGCCCCGCCTCCGCTGTCCGACCCGGCGACGGAGAGGGCCACGGGCCACGGGCCGGGTTGGCATGCAGGCTGCATGGCGCGACGGTAGCGGGACGGCCCCCCGTCGCCAAGCACGATTCGGGGCACACTTTGCGATTGCGCCCGGCGCCCGTTTCGGGTTCATTATCCATCGAACGACCGGGGCGTTCCGGATGGGGCGCCGCTCGGGGGGCATTGCGATGGGCAAGGTACTGAGAATTTTTTTGATCCTGATGCTGCTGGTCGCGATCGGCGCCCTGACGCTCGAGTACTTCATGTACCAGAAGCGCCAGGAACTCGTGAAGCGCGCGGCGATCCTGCGGGAGAGCGTCGTGCGCGTGTCGCAGAAGATCAACGCCGCACGGGATCCCTACATCCAGGCCATCGAGACGGGCGTCGACGCTGCCAAGCTCGAATCGACGGCCACGATGGGCGAGCAGCTCGGCGTCCTCGAGTCCAACACCGTCGCCCGGTACGAGCAGATCTATCTCACGAAGGACGAGCTGAAGAAGACCCGCAACGCGCTGACCAAGACCCAGCAGGAACTGGCGCAGACCAAGCAGGAATTGGACGTCGCGCGCCAGGAGATCGCCACGCTCAACGAGAAGCTGACGAAGAAGGAGGCGGAGATCGCCCAGGCGCAGCAGAAGATCGGCGAGCTTGAGAACCAAGTCACCGAGCTCAAGCGCCAGGTCGACGACTACTCCAGCCAGATCGCCAAGCTCGAGGACGACAAGAAGAACATGCTCGAGGAGAAGAAGCGCCTCGAGGACGCCCTGGCCCCCTTCCTGCCGCCCCCGCTGCCGACGAA
This sequence comes from uncultured Verrucomicrobiota bacterium, assembly GCA_964402695.1. GTDB lineage: Bacteria > Verrucomicrobiota > Kiritimatiellia > PWTM01 > PWTM01 > VGWF01. The sequence continues at coordinate 53,779 of CAYODK010000009.1, read as the reverse complement.
GGACCAGGCCCGGGGCCTGAACGGGCAGATCGTTCTCGTCGACCCGGAATGGAATTTCGTCGTGCTCGACCTCGGCAAGCTGCACGGCCTCCAGAAGAACACGCAGATGCTCGTCCACCGGGGCGAGGAGCTCGTGGGCCGGATCCGGGTTTCGGACGTGCGGGATCAGATGTCCGTCGGCGACGTCGAGCGGGCGTGGGTGAAGGCCCCGCTGCAGCCGGGCGACCGGGTGTTCATCCAGTAGCGGAACGTAACGAGGGTTCGACCATGGCCAAGGTACTTCGAGTCTTTGTCATCCTGCTCTTCCTGATGGCCGCGGGGGCCGTCGCGCTGGAGTACATGCTCTTCCAGCAGCACAAGGAGCGCAAGGGCCGGGTCCAGACCCTCGAGCGGTCGGTGCTCAACGTGGCCCAGACGCTGACGGCGCCGAAGGAGCCGTACATCGAGGCGATCGACCAGAAGATCAGCGTCAACGGCCTCATGAGCTCCGCGACGATGGGCACCCAGCTCCGCGTCCTCGAGACCCTCGCCGACAACCGCTACGAGCAGCTCTTCACAACGAAGGACGACCTGAAGAAGACGCAGGACGAGCTCGCGAAGACGCAGGCCGAGCTGGCGCAGACCAAGCAGGATCTCGACACCGCCCGCAAGGAGATCACGAGCCTGAACGAGCGCATCGCCCAGAAGGAGACCGAGCTGGCCGGCCTGCAGCAGAAGATCGGCGCTCTCGAGGGCCAGATGGCCGAGCTGAACCAGACCATCGAGGCCAAGAAGGCCGAGATCGCGAAGATCGAGAACGAGAAGGTCGAGTTGAACGACGAGAACCAGCGGCTCGAGGTCGAACTGGCCCGCTACCTGAACGATCCGAACATCGTCAAGCAGATGCCGAAGGGCCTCAGCGGGAACATCGTCGTGGTCAACCCCGACTGGAATTTCGTCGTGCTCGACATCGGCACCAAGGAAGGCCTCGTGAACAACGCGTACATGCTCGTGCACCGCTCCGACCAGCTGATCGGCCGCGTGCGCATCACGAACGCGCAGGATCACATGGCGATCGCGGACATCCAGAAGGACTGGGTCTCCGCCCCGCTGCAGGAGGGCGACCGTGTTCTTTATTAGGCTGCTCGGAATCCTCGCCGTGCTGGCGACGCTCTGCTTCGGGGCGCAGATCACCCTGCAGGTCCTCGAGATGAAGGGCTACGAGGCGCCCCCCTCGGTGTGGCCGCCGAAGTAGGAGCGGACGTGAAGCTGCGTCGCGCCATCCTGGGTTTGCTCGCGGCTGCCACGCTCGCGCTGACCGGCGCAGGCTGCGCCACGATGAACGACCCGGACGCCGAGTCCGACATCCCGTGGAACCGTCAGGAGTCCTGGGAAGGCCAGCTGCTCATGCCCGCGAGCATGATGCCGGGACAGTACTGATCCCCGGGCTCAGTGTCCGAACACCATCTTCTTGACGTCGACGCCGGCGATGGCTTTCAACGACGTCTCCAGCGCGGCGATCGCCTTCGGAGCCCCGACCACCTCGAGCAGGATCAGGCCGTTCGGGGAACAGTAGGATTCGTCCGCATCGTGAAGCCCCAGCCGCGTCTTGATCTGGCAGCCGTGCTGCGTGAACAGGTGCTGGACCCGTTCCGCCCGCTTCACGCGGTCGGTGATGTGCACCCCCAGGATCACATGCTTTCGCCCGCCCATGGCCCGCCTCCTCGACTTGAAACTTGAAACCTGGAACTTGAAACTCCCCCCGCTCACATCGCGCCGCCGATGTACTTCTCGAGGTTGTTGATCATCTGGCCGCGCTCCTCGACCAGGTGGCGGACGACATCGCGCATCGAGATCAGCCCGATCACCTCGCGCCCCTTCATCACCGGAAGGTGCCGGATGTGCCGCTCCGTCATCACGGCCAGACAGTCCTCGACCGACCGGTCGGCATCGGTCGTGACGAGCTCGGAGGTCATCACGTCGCCCACCTTCACCTGGCGCGGGGCCTTCTCGGCCAGCAGCACCTTCCTGAAGCAGTCGCGCTCGGAGAAGATGCCGACCGGCCCCCCCGCGCCGTCCCGCACGAGCACGGCGCCGATGCGATGCTGCGTCATCAGGCTGACGGCCTCGAACACGGACGTGTCCGGCCCCACGCTGACCGTGTTGACCTGCTTGGCTTCGACCAGCTTCATGACCGGCGTATTCATGCGGCAACTCCCGTGGTTCGACACCCGGCGCGCATCCCGCGGCGCGACGACTGCGGCGAGTGTACCCGCGCACCCGCGCACGGCTCAACGAGAAAGCGGTGCGGTTCACAGGTTCGGAGGTGTGCAGGCTCGGAGGTTCGCGGGGGATGACCCGATCTGCCCGCCTTCCGCCTTCCGTCTTCCGTCTTCCGTTTTCCGTTTTCCGTTTTCCGTTTTCTGCCCTCACCCCGCCCCGTGGACCTTCTCAAACGGCCACATCGCCACGCCGCCGTCGAGCACGCGGACGCGGCCGTAGCCCGCGGCGCGCAGGATGAGCGACGCCTCGTAGCCCCGGATGGAGTTGCGGCAGCAGACGATGACCGGGGCGTCGGCCGGAAGCTCCCGCAGGCGGCCCCGCAGGGATCCGAGCGGGATCAACCGCGAGCCCGGGATCCGCATCTCCTCGTATTCGCGCGGCGTGCTGACATCGAGCAGGATCGTCTCGCGATCCTCCGCGAGCGCGCGGCGGGCCTCGACCGGCGGAATGCCCGCCAGGGCGCCCTCCAGCTTGTTCCGCGCGATGTTGCAGGCGGTGATCAGGTTGTCCATCGCCGGGGCGAAGGGCGGCGCATAGCCGAGGTCCAGGTGGGCGATCTGGTCGACCGTCATGCCCGCGGTGATCGCGGTCGCGGCGACGTCGATGCGCTTGTCGCCCAGCCCCGGTCCGAGCGTCTGGACCCCGAGGAGCCGCCGCGAGCCGCGCTCGACCACCAGCTTGATCATGAGTTTGCGCGCCTCGGGCAGGAAGTGCTCGCGGTCCGGCGCGGCCGAGAGCACGGTGACGATGTCGCGCCCCGCCGCGCGCGCGTCGCGTTCGCTGAGCCCCGTGCGGCCGACACCGTAGTCGAACACCTGGCAGATGACGGTGCCGAGGATCCCCGGGAACCGGTCCGACCCGCCGCACAGGTTGACCGCCGCCACCCGGCCCTGCTTGTTGGCCGTCGACCCGAGCGGAACGTAGCAGGGCAGGCCGGTCAGGATGTCGTGGCTCTCGACGCAGTCGCCGGCGGCGTAGATGTCGGGGTCGGAGGTGCGCATGCCGGCATCGACCCGGATACCCCCGGTCGGTCCGATCTCGAGCCCCGCCGTCCGCGCGAGCGTCGTCTCGGGATGCACACCGGCCGAGAGCACGACGAGATCGGCCGGGATCTCGCCGCGATCGGTGAGGACGGCCCGCACGGTCCCGTCGCCGAGGAAGCCGGTGACGTGGACGTTCGTCATCACGCGGACGCCGTTCGACTCGAGGTGCTGTTCGAGCAGCCGCGCGATCTCCCAGTCGAGGATGCCCAGGATCTGGGGCTGCCGCTCCACGATCGTCACCCGGCACCCGCGGGTCGCCAGCGCCTTGGTCATCTCGACGCCGATCAGCCCGCCGCCCACGAGCACCACGTCGACCGCGCGCCCGTCGGCGAGGAACTGGCGGATGCCCTCCGCGTCGTGGACGCCGTGCAGCGTGTAGATGCGCTCCAGCGTGTGCCCCGGCAGGTTCGGGATCACCGGCCGGGCGCCCGTCGACAGCACGAGCTTGTCGTAGGCGATCCAGCGTTCATCCCCCCGCTCGAGATCCCGCACCCGCACCCGGCGGCCGGCGCGGTCGATCTCGAGCGCACTGGTCCGGTTGAGCGCGGTCACGTTGCGGACGTTCTGGAAGAAGACCGGGTCGCGCACGGCGCCCAGCGGCGTCGAGACCAGCTGGCGGCGGTCGCGGACGACGCCGGAGACATAGTACGGCAGGCCGCAGCCGGCGTACGACAGCAGCTCGCCTCGGTCGACAATCGTGACCTCGGTGTCCGGCCGCAGCCGGATCACCTTCGACGCCACCTTCGGCCCCGCGGCCACGCCGCCGACGATCACCACGCGCATCCCGCGGCCTTCCACCGGCGCCGGAACCGCGGCCTCCGCGGCGGAGAACCGGAGGACGAACTCCGCGCCGCCGAGGTCCGAGGTGCCGACGGCCACCGTGCCGCCCGCGCCCTCGACCAACGCCTTGACGAAGGCCAGGCCCAGGCCTACGCCGGGCGTCGATCCGTGGATCCCCGGCGTCCCGCGGTGGAAGGGCTCGAAGATCTTGGCGCGCTGGTCCTCCGCGACCCCGGGGCCGGAATCCCCCACGGCGATCCGGATCCCCCCGCCCGCCTCGTCCTCGGTCAGGAGCAGCCGCACCTGCCCGTGGCGCGGCGTGTACTTGAGGGAGTTCTCGATCAGCGCCCGGAGCGCCTCCGTGATCGAATCCTCGCCCGCGCGCACGAACGCAGGCTCGATGCGCACGTCCGCCGAGAGCCCGATATCGCGCCGGCCGGCCTCCTCGAGCCACTGCTGGTGCACGCTCCGGACGACGGCGGCCGCGTCGGACACCGAATCCACGCCGCGCTCCTTGCGGACGATGGAGAGCAGCCGCCGGACCGTCTCCAGCGCCTCCTGCAACCGCGTGTCCGCGCGTTCCAACAGGTCCTTCTGCCTCGGCGCCAGGGGGCCGGCAAGCTCGCCCAGAAGCGTGCGAAGGACGGTGTCGGCCGCGCCGATCGGCGACTTGAGCTGGTGCGCGACGACCGCCGCGAAACGGAGCGGATCGTTCATGTCGGGGCCGGCGCCGGCGGGGTTCTTCTTCTTCATGCGGTCCGGGTTCTCCGCGAAGGCCGCGGCGGATGCCCGCGGCCCGCCCGCATCCTAGTCGAACCCGCGGAGACCCCGCAAGCCGGCGGGACGGCCTTTCCCGGTCGCACGGGGCACGGTACGATGTGCGCCCATGTACGCCGATCGGATCCATCCGCTCATCCCCGTCGCCCGGTGGCTGCTGCTGCTCGTCGCTGGCGCGGCGGGCGCCGGCGACTGGTCCCAGTGGGGCGGGCGGAACGAGCGGAACTTCGTTTCGGCGGAGACCGGCCTTCCGGAAGTCTTCGGACCGCCCCGCGAAGCCGGCGGCGGCACGAATGCCGGCGCGGCGGCGGCCGCGCCCGGAACGAACCTCTTGTGGACCGCGAAACTGGGGACGATCACCTACAGCACGCCCGCCGTCGTGGACGGACGGGTCTACCTCGGCACGAACGACGAGCGCCTCGACCATCCCGGCGTTCGTCGCAGCGGCGGCGGACTGATCCTCTGCCTCGATGCCGCCACCGGCGGCCGGCTCTGGCAGCTGCCCGTGCCGCGGCTCAAGACGCGCAACAAGCTGTTCAACTTCGACGACCTCAAGCTCGGCATCTGCGCCTCGCCGACCGTGGTCGGCGACCGGCTGTATCTCGTCTCGAGCCGCGGGGAGGCGCTCTGCCTCGACACGCGGGGGCAGGCCGACGGCAACGACGGTCCGTTTGTCGACGAAGGCCGTTATGTCGCCGACACCGCCGAGCGGCCCGACAAGCCCGGGCGGTTCGACCCGTCCGCCGGCCCGCCGCCCCCGGCGCCGGTCGGTCTGGCCCAGCAGGACGGCGACATCGTCTGGCGCTACGACTTCATCCGGGATCTCGATGTCTGGGCGCAGGACGCCGTCGACTGCTCGCCGCTGGTGGTCGGCGACCACGTCTGGCTCAGCCCCTCGGTCGGGGTCGACCGCAGCCACAAGCTCATCCCGTCGCCCCACGCACCCAACCTCATGGTGCTCGACCGGCACACGGGCGCGCTGCTGGCGACCAACGCGGCGCCCTACAGTGCGCAGGTCTTCCACGGCGAATGGTCGTCGCCGACGCTGGCCCGCGCCGGCGGGCGGGATCTGGTTGTCTGGGGCGGCGGCGACGGGATCTGCCGAGCCTACGATCTCCGGTTCGACACGGGACGCGACGGCCGCCCCGGCGTCCTGCGGGAGATCTGGCGATTCGACGCGAATCCGCCACACAACAAGGTCCGGAATGGCGCCCCGCTCCCCTACAACAAGAACCGGGAGGGGCCGAGCGAGATCATCGCGACGCCGGTCTTCGACGGGCGGCACATCTTCGTCGGGGTCGGACAGGACAGCCGCCACGGCCCCGGCCCCGGCTGCTTCTCCTGCATCGATCCGGCGGGCCGCGGCGACATCACTGAGAGCGGGAAGGTGTGGCAGAGCTTCGACGTCCAGCGGAGCTTCTCGAGCGCGGCGGTCTCCGCCGGCCTCGCCGTGGTCGCCGACTACAGCGGGATCGTCCATTGCTTCGACGCGGCGTCCGGCGTCCGGCTCTGGACCCATGACCTCGACGCCCGCGTCTTCGGCTCGCCGCTGGCGGCGGACGGGCGCATCTACATCGGCGACGAGAAGGGCTACGTCACCGTCCTCGCCCTCGCCCGCGAAAAGCGGCTCCTGCACTCCGTCCGCCTCGACTCGGCCGTCTACACAACCCCCGTCGCCGCCAACCGCACCCTCTTCATCGCCGCCTCGAAGACCCTCTACGCCTTCCGCATGCCCTGACCGGCCCGGACCAGCACCGTGTCGGCCAGCTTCAGCTCACCCCCCTGTGCCTGTCGACCTTCGGATTGCCTTGAGCTCCGGGGGACGGTAGACTCTTGCGCCTTGCCGCCGAAGCGGCCGGAGCGATGGCAACCGCGATCCAACCGAAGACCGTCCTGTTCGTGTGCACCGGCAATTCGTGCCGGAGCCCCATGGCGGAGCACCTGTTCCGCCTGCGGGCGGGGCCGGGGGCCCCCTGGCGGGCGGAGTCGGCCGGGCTGGCCGCCGCGGACGGCTGGCCGGCGAGCGCCGAGGCCGTCACCGTCATGCGCGAGGCCGGGGCGGACCTGTCCGCCCACCGCAGCCGCGGACTGACGCGGGCGATGGCGGAGGCCGCGGACCTCGTTCTCGTCATGACGGCCGGTCACCTCGCGCATTTCCAGGCCCAGTTCCCCAACGCGGCGGCCAAGGCGCGCCTGCTGGCCTCGTACCGGACCGGCGACGCGGCCGGGGACATCCCCGACCCGATCGGCCAGTCGGTCTTCGTCTACCGGCGCGTACGAAACGACATCGACAGCGCGATCGCCGACCTCCTGCTCGCCCTGCGGGCGGAGGCTCCGGCGGACTGGAAGGACCGGACGGCGGAAGCGACCCACGGAGGACCCATGAAGATCGTCATCGGCGCGGACCACGGCGGATTCGAACGCAAGCAGGAGATCGTCGGCCTTCTCAAGGCCCGGGGCATCGAGACGGAGGACGTCGGCACGAACTCGAAGGAGTCGGTCGACTACACCGACTACGCCGCCGAGGTCGCCCGCCGCGTCGCCGCCGGCGCCGCCGACCAGGGCATCCTCGTCTGCACCACCGGCCTCGGCGTCTCGATGACGGCCAACAAGGTGCCCGGCGTCCGCGCCGCGCTCTGCACCTCGCCGCGCATGGCCGAGATGGCGCGGAAGCACAACAACGCCAACGTGCTCGCCCTCGGGGGCGCGATCGTGTCGAAGGACGAGGCCGCCGCCATTCTCGACGCCTGGCTCGCCGCCTCGTTCGAGGGCGGCCGCCACGAGCGGCGCGTCGGCAAGATGGGCCGCGTCGAGGGGGAGGCCGGCGCGCTCGGAGCCGTCGCCGCGGGCGACCCCGACCTCTACGCCGCGATCCTCGCCGAGGGCCGCCGCCAGCGCGAGAACCTCGAACTGATCGCCTCCGAGAACTACACCAGCCAGGCCGTCCGCGAGGCCGCCGGCTCCGTGCTGACGAACAAGTACGCCGAGGGCTACCCCGGCAAGCGCTGGTACGGCGGCTGCGAGCACGTCGACGAGGCCGAACGGCTCGCGATCGAGCGCGCCAAGGCCCTCTTCGGCGCCGAGCACGCGAACGTCCAGCCCCACTGCGGCAGCGGCGCCAACATGGCCGCCTACTTCGCCCTGCTCCAGCCGGGCGACACGCTGATGGCGATGAGCCTCGCCGACGGCGGCCACCTGACGCACGGCCATAAGATGAATTTCTCGGGGCGCTTCTTCAACGTCGTGCCCTACGGCGTCGCGCGCGACGGCGAGCGGATCGACTACGACGCCCTCGAGAAACTCGCCCTCGAGCACAAGCCGAAGATGATCTGCGCCGGCGCCAGCGCCTACCCGCGCACCATCGACTTCCCGCGCCTGCGCGCCATCGCCGACCAGGTCGGCGCGCTGCTGATGGTCGACATGGCCCACATCGCAGGCCTCGTCGCGGGCGGCGTCCACCCCAGCCCCGTGCCGTACTGCGACGTCGTCACCACCACGACCCACAAGACTCTCCGCGGCCCGCGCGGCGGTCTCATCCTCTGCCGCGAGAAGTTCGCCGCGGACATCGACAAGCAGGTCTTCCCCGGCATCCAGGGAGGCCCGCTCATGCACGTCATCGCCGCCAAGGCCGTCTGCCTCGGCGAGGCGCTCAAGCCCTCGTTCAAGGACTACGCTGCCCAGATCGTGAAGAACGCATCCGTCCTCGCCGGCGTCCTCGCCGAAGGCGGCCTGCGCATCGTCTCCGGCGGCACCGACAACCACCTGATGCTCGTCGACGTCACCTCCGCGAACCTGACCGGCAAGGAGACCGCCGCGGCGCTGGACAAGGCCTGCATCACGGTGAACAAGAACGCGATCCCGTTCGACACCAAGAGCCCGTTCGTCACCTCCGGCGTCCGCATCGGCACGCCCGCCGTCACCACGCGCGGCATGAAGGAGGACGAGATGCGGACGATCGGCCGCTGCATCCTCGACGTCGTCGCCGCCCCCGCCGACGAGGCCGCCCTCGCCCGCGTCCGCGAGGCGGTGCTCGCCCTGACCGCCCGGTTCCCGGTGCCGTGAGTCTGGACATCGATCTTCCCATGCGGGCGAGCGCGGCGGACGCGGGACGGCGCTCCGCGTTCAACCGGGCGTTATTCACGCGGCTGGCGCCGGACTACGACCGGCTGAACCCGTGGATCTCGTTCGGCCGCGACGCGTCGTGGAAGCGCGCGATGATCGGGCGGCTGCCCGATCTCACCGCGCCGGTCTGCGTCGATCTCGCGTGCGGCACGGGAGACCTCACGATGCTGCTGGCGGCGCGCTACCCGGCGGGCCGCGTGGTCGGCGTCGATCTGACCGAGGCGATGCTGGAGCAGGCGCGGCGGCGGCCGGGCGCGGAGCGCATCGAATTCCGGTGCGCGGATCTCGCGTCGACCGGCCTGCCCGACGCCTCGGCGGACATCGTCACCGGCGCCTACGCGCTCCGCCTCGGCCCCGGGGTCGACGCGGGCCTCGCCGAGGTCGCGCGCATTCTGCGGCCCGGCGGCACCGCCTCGTTCCTCGACTTCGGCCGTCCGGACTCGGTCGCCGCGTACGCGCTCCTCCGGACATTGCTGCGCATCTGGGGCGCCGTCACCGGCCTCTTTTTCCACCGCAGCCTGCGCGTCTACACCTACATCGCCGAGACGTTGCAGCACTACCCGACGCGCCGCGGCATGCGGGAGCGCTTCCTCGCCGCCGGCCTCCGCGATCCGGTCCGGCATTCGCGCTTCTTCGGCGTCGTTGACATCTGGACCGCAGTCCGCGACGGCCACGGCGCCGCGAGGTGAGCCGGGATTTCGCGTTGTCGGAGGCGGATCGCCCGCTATAGTGGCCGCACGGCCCTGGGTGCGGGAGGATCGGCGGATGCCCACGATGCGGGGAACGACGGTGCGGCGGCTCGGCGCGGCGGCCTGCGCGCTCCTCCCCCTGCTTCGTTCTCCCGCATCGGCCGCGCCGGCGGCCGAGGCGTCCGGTCTTCTCGATCGCATGCTGGCCGGTCCGATGGCCGGCGTCGAGGAGATCGTCTACGCCGAGCGCGTCGGCGGAACCGACCACTGGTACGCGAACTTCGGCTTCTACTCCGCGCCCGTGAACGAGGACCCGCCGCAGCGCGCCGAGGCCGGCATGTGCGAGCCGGCCATCTTCAAGGATGGCGGGCGTCTCTGCCGCTGGAACCTCCGCACCCGCACACGGGCCGTGCTGCTCGACGACCCGGCGGGCGGTATCCGCGACCCCGCCGTGCATCCCGACGGCCGCACGATCGTCTTCTCGTGGCGCAAGGGCGGGGAGACCGCGTTCCACCTGTACGAGATCCGGTCCGACGGCACCGGCCTGCGGCAGATCACGGGCGGAGACTACGACGACATCGAGCCGGCGTGGCTGCCGGACGGGGGCATCGTCTTCTGCTCGAGTCGCTGCAAGCGGTACGTCAACTGCTGGCGCACGCCGGTCGCCGTGCTGTACCGCTGCGACCGCGACGGCGGGACCCTGCGCGCCCTGTCGAGCAACGTCGAACACGACAACACGCCGTGGCCGATGCCGGACGGCCGCATCCTCTACATGCGCTGGGAATACGTCGACCGCAACCAGAGTTCCTACCACCACCTCTGGACCGCGAACCCCGACGGCACGGGCCAGATGGTCTGGTTCGGAAACCAGTTCAAGGGCTACGCCATGCTCGACGCCAAGCCGATTCCCGGTTCGCGCCGGGTCGTTGCGTCGTTCTCGCCCGGCCACGGGCGGCCGGAGCACATGGGCTTCGTGACGTTGGTCGATCCATCGTTCGGCCCCGACCGCATGGAGTCCGCGCGCCGCATCAGCCGCGGCGACCTTGCCTACCGCGATCCGTACGCATTCTCCGAGGACTGCTTCCTCGTCGCGGACGGCGCGGGCATCCACGTGATGGACGGCGAAGGCCGCACGGAGCTCGTCTGCGCCCCGCCGGCCGGCATGCCCGCCCTCGGCTGCCACGAGCCGCGTCCCCTGGCCCCGCACCCGCGGGGGGCGGTCGTCGCGTCGACGCTCGATCCCTCGGCGGCGACCGGTCGGCTGGTTCTCGGCGACGTGACCTATGGCCGCGGCATGGAGGGCGTCCGCCGCGGCGAGATCCGCAGTCTCCTCGTTTTCGAGCAACTCCCCAAGCCGGTCAACTTCTCCGGCGGCCCCTGGCCGCTCAGCGACGGCGGGACCTTCACCCTGCCGCGCCTGCTCGGCCGCGTGCCGGTGGAGTCGGACGGCTCGGCGGATTTCGAGGTTCCGGCGATGCGATCGCTCTTCTTTGTGGCGCTGGACAGGAACGAACTCGCCGTAAAGCGCATGCAGAGCTTCGTGACCGTCCAGCCCGGCGAGACACTCGGCTGCGCCGGCTGCCACGAGACGCGCACGGCGACCCCGCAGGCCCGTCCCCGCGGGCTCGCGCACAGCGGGCGGCCGCCGCGCAGGATCGAGCCAATCCCCGGCGCGCCGGACGTCTTCGACTACCCGCGGGACATCCAGCCGATCCTCGACCGCCATTGCGTCGGGTGCCACAACCCGCGGAAACCCGCGGGCCGCGTCGACCTCTCCGGCGACCACACGCCGCTCTTCGCGCAGGGTTACTACTCGCTGCTCCGCCGCGGGCAGATCTCCGACGGGCGCAACGAGGCGGCCGGCGGGCGCACGCCGCGCACGATCGGGTCGTCCGCAAGCCCCCTGCTGCGCCGGCTCGACGGCTCGCACCACGGCGCGCGACCGACCGACGCCGAGTGCCGCATCCTGCGCCTGTGGATCGACGCCGGCGCGAACTACGCGGGCACCTACGCCGCGCTGGGCTCCGGCATGCACCCGGTCGAGTTCCCCGTGGACGTGATGGAACGCCGTTGCGGCGCCTGCCACGGTCAGGAACCGCCGAAGACGGGGCGCATCGGGACGGGCCCCTACTTCCGTTTCGGAACGAACGGTCCGGCGCTGCCGCTCGCACACTCGATGGCCGACCTGGCCGCCATCCGCGGACGGCTGGGCTACTACAAGACCGGCTACTCCCTCCCGCCGCAGGCGCTGGTCAACCTGTCGCGGCCGGAGCTGTCGGTCCTGCTGCGCGCCCCCCTCGCACCGGAGGCCGGCGGGCTCGGGTGGTGCGGGAGCGCCGTGTTCGCGGGCACGAACGATGTCGACCACCTCGCGCTCCGCGCGCGCATCGAGGCGGCCGCGGCGCGCCACACCGTCGCGAAGCGGTTCGACATGCCCGGCTTCCGGCCGAACGACTGGTACCTCCGCGCCCTCCGGCGCTACGGCGCCCTGCCCCGGGACCTGCCGCCTGACGCGCCCGTCGACGGATATGCGGCGGACCGGGCATACTGGCGCCTGGTCCTGGGAGGCGGAGGGGCAGGATCGCCCTAGGCCCGACCGTTTCCCGGCCGAACCCCGGAGGAATACGATGAGAATGTCCGCGCGTCACCTGGCCGCCCTCGCCTGCCTGGCCTCCTCCGCCGCCGCCGGACCGGCGCTTACGCTGTGGCACGAACGACCCGCCGCGAGATGGAACGAGGCCACGCCCATCGGCAACGGCGGGACGGGCGCCATGGTCTTCGGCGACCCGGTCCGCGAGCAGCTCGCGCTCAACGACGACACGCTGGTCTCCGACGAGCCGGGCTACCGCACCCTCCCCCTGGATGTGACGCGGACGTTCGGCCACGTGACCAACCTGATCGCGCGGCGGACGTTCGCGGAGGTCGACGCCTTCATCACGAGCAACTGGCTCGGCCGCGCGTGGGCCTGCTACCAGCCGCTCGGCGACCTGTTCCTGGACTTCGACCGGACGAATGCCGTGACCGGCTACCGACGCGAACTCGACCTCGAGCGCGGCATCGTGACGGTCTCGTACGAGCAGGACGGCGCGGTCTTCACCCGCGAGGTCTTCGCGAGCCACCCCGACCGCGCGATCGTGATGCGCCTCGCCTGCGACCGGCCCGGACGGCTGTCGTTCCGCGCGCGGCTGACCTCGCCGCACCCGACCGCGGCCGCGACGCCCCACGCAGAAGCCCGGGTGCTGCGCCTGACCGGGCAGGGGCCGGGGCTGGTGCTGCGGCGCACGCTCGACTGGGTCGAGAAGAAGGGCGACACGTGGAAGTATCCCGAGCTGTGGGCCCGCGACGGCACGCGCCACCCGTGGGCGGCGCCCGTGCTCTACGGCACCAACATCCAGGGCCGCGGCATGCGGTTCGAGGCGCGCGTCGCGGTCGAGGCGGCCGGCGGGACGGTCGTCGCGGATGGCGACGCGCTGGTCGTGCGCGGCGCGGATTCCGTCGTGCTGCGGCTCGTCGCCGCGACGAGTTACAACGGTTTCAACCGGAGCCCCTCGCGCGACGGCGCCGACGCCCGGGCGCTGGCGACGGCCCGATTGGAGGGAGCGGCGGCACGGCCCTTCGACGAACTTCTGCGGCGGCACGTCGAGGACCACGGCGCGCTGTTCGGGCGCGTGGCGATCGATCTCGGCCCAGCCCCGGCGGACCGGGCCGCGCTTCCGACCGACGAGCGGATCCGCAGGGCCGGCGACGGGGCGGACGCGGCCCTCGCGGCGCAGTACTTCCAGTTCGGCCGCTACCTGATGATCGCCGGATCGCGCCCCGGTTCGCAGCCGCTCAACCTGCAGGGCATCTGGAATGCCGAGGTCATCCCACCCTGGGCCAGCCAGTACACGGTCAACATCAACACCGAGATGAACTACTGGCCCGCGGAGATGTGCAACCTCTCCGAATGCGCCGAACCGCTGCTGCGGATGGTGCGTGAACTGGCGGTCGACGGCGCCCGCGTCGCGCGCGACATGTACGGCCGGCCCGGATGGGTGGCTCACCACAACACGACGCTGTGGCGCTGTGCGCAGCCGGTCGACAACGCCGCCGTGGTTTCCTTCTGGCCCATGGGCGGGGCCTGGCTCGTCCGGCACCTGTGGGAGCACTATGCCTTCAGCGGCGACAAGGGGTTCCTGAAGGACGAGGCGTACCCGCTGCTCAAGGGGGCGGCGGAGTTTCTCGACGCGTGGCTGGTCGAGGACGCGAAGGGACGGCTGACGACGCCCGTCAGCACCTCGCCCGAGAACTCGTTCGTCTATGCCGACGCCGACGGCGCGAAGAAGCGCGCCAGCGTCTGCACGGGCACGGGCATGGACCTGGGCATCGTGCGCGATGCGTTCGTCAACGCAATCCGTGCCGCGGAGATCCTCGGCGTCGATGCGGACTTCCACCGTCGCCTGGCGGAGCGGCTCGAGCGGCTGCGCCCGCTGCAGGTCGGATCCAAGGGCCAGATCCTGGAATGGCAGGAGGAATTCGGCGAGGCCGATCCGCAGCACCGGCACGTCTCCCACCTCTACTCCCTGCATCCCGCGGGGCTGATCACACCATCCGGCACGCCCGGCCTCGCCGAGGCGGCGCGCCGGACGCTCGAACTGCGCGGCGACGGCGGCACCGGCTGGAGCAAGGCGTGGAAGGTCAACTTCTGGGCGCGCCTCGGCGACGGCGACCACGCGCACGTGCTGCTGCGCGATCTGATCGCGAAGTCGACCCTCCCGAACATGCTCGACTCGTGCCCCCCGTTCCAGATCGACGGCAACTTCGGCGGATGCTCCGGCATCACCGAGATGCTGCTGCAAAGCCACGTGAAGGACGAGGGGCGGGGGACGAGGGACGAGGCTGCCCCTCGCACCTCGACCCTCGCCCCTTTCCTGGTGCATCTCCTCCCCGCCCTGCCCTCCGCCTGGCCGCAGGGGTCGGCCAGGGGGCTGCGCGCCCGCGGAGGGTTCGAGGTGGATCTGGCCTGGAAGGGCGGGACGCTCACCGTTGCGACGGTCCGCTCGTCGCGGGGCGGCACGCTTGCGGTCCGGCTTGGCGACAGGACGGCGTCGTTCGAGACCCGGCCCGGCGAATCGGTGGTCGTCGGCCCCGACCTGGCGCGCACCCGGTAGCGGGCGCCGGGTGCATTGACAGGGGCCCTTTCCGGGCCTATTTTACGCGCGTTTGCCAACCAACCCAATGGAAGGAATCGCACCCATGGCACAGGCGGATATCGGCTTGATCGGACTGGCGGTGATGGGCGAGAACATCGTCCTCAACATGGCCAGCAAGGGCTTCACGGTGGCCTGCTTCAACCGCACCACCAGCAAGGTCTCGGAGTTCATGGCCGGCCGGGCGAAGGGCAAGACAATCCTCGGCTGCATGTCGCCCGAGGAACTGGTCAAGTCGCTCAAGCGCCCCCGCAAGATCATGATGCTGGTCAAGGCCGGCAAGGCGGTCGACGCGCTGATCGACCAGCTGATCCCCCTGCTGGAGCCGGGCGACATCCTGATCGACGGCGGCAACTCGCACTTCCCGGACACCATCCGCCGCACCGCGTACGTCGAGGGCAAGGGGCTGCTTTACATCGGCACCGGCGTCTCCGGCGGCGAGGAGGGCGCGCTGCTCGGTCCCTCGATGATGCCCGGCGGATCGCCCGCCGCGTGGCCGCACGTGAAGGACATCTTCCAGAAGATCTGCGCCCAGACCGACGCCGGCGAACCCTGCTGCGACTGGGTCGGCGAGAACGGCGCGGGCCACTTCGTGAAGATGGTCCACAACGGAATCGAGTACGGCGACATGCAGATGATCTGCGAGACGTACCAGATGATGAAGGACGGCCTCGGGATGACCAACGAGGAGATGCACGCGACCTTCGCCGAGTGGATGAAGGGCGAGCTGAACTCCTACCTGATCGAGATCACCCGCGACATCCTCGCCTACCGCGACGAGGAGGGGAAGGCGACGATCGATCTGATCGTCGACACCGCCGGCCAGAAGGGCACGGGCAAGTGGACGGCGATCGCCGCCCTCGACGTCGGCCAGCCGCTGACGCTGATCGGCGAGGCCGTGTTCGCGCGCTGCCTCTCGGCGATAAAGGACGAGCGCGTCGCCGCCGCCAAGGTCCTGCCCGGCCCCGGCAAGAAGTTCACCGGCGACCGCAAGGCGCTCATCGACGACCTCCGCCAGGCGCTCTACGCCTCGAAGCTCGTCTCCTACGCGCAGGGCTACCAGCTCATGCGCGCCGCGGCGGCCGAGTACAAGTGGAACCTGAACTACGGCGGCATCGCTCTGATGTGGCGCGGCGGCTGCATCATCCGCTCGGTCTTCCTCGGCGACATCAAGAAGGCGTTCGACAAGGACCCGAACCTCGTCAACCTGCTGCTCGATCCGTTCTTCCGCGACGCCGTCACGAAGGCGACCGCGGCGTGGCGGCGCGTGGTCATGCTCGCCGCCGAGTCCGGCATCCCGATGCCGGCGATCGGCTCGGCGCTGGCCTATTACGACGGCTACCGCACCGCGCGGCTGCCGGCGAACCTGCTGCAGGCGCAGCGCGACTACTTCGGCGCGCACACCTACGAGCGCGTCGACAGGCCGCGCGGCGAGTACTTCCACACCAACTGGACCGGCCGCGGCGGCACGACGGCGGCCAGCACCTACGTGGTGTAGGGAATCCCGCGCCGGAGACGGCGCAGGAGTCGATCAACCCCCGTCGCGGGCAACCGCGGCGGGGGTTTCGCGCTCCCGGGCGCCTCCTTCGGCACCGACGGAGCGGCGCCCTCCACGTCCTCATGGCCCTGGAGGGGCACGCTCCGTCGTGCCCTGGAACGGACACCGGAACCCGTCGGCGTCCTGTTGTGCACCTTCGGCCCCCCGGCACGACGGGGCGCGCTCCCGCACGATTGAGGGTGCCGCTGCTCGGGCCCGTCCGGCAAAGTGACGGTCATCGAATCAAGGCACAGGCGTAGCGCGGCGCGACCCCGCCGCACCCCGCGTGGCCAAGGCGCCGCGTCCACCGGCGCGCCCTCAGCCCGCGCCGCGCTCGCTCTCGAGGCGGTAGAGGTGCTCGCCGGCGTGCGGGACGAGGAGAATGCCCTCGGCCTCGCGGCCGGCGTAGTCGGCGGGGTTGAACGTCTTCGGGTCGCGGTAGCCGAGCCCGATCCGGCGGCAACGCTCCTCCGGGATGGAGGTCGCGAGCGTGACGCGGATGCGGCCGCGCTCGACGCCGTTCTCGAACGTCCCGACGCCGCGCAGGTGCGTCGAGTGCGCCAGCACGCCCCAAGGGTAGGCCTTGAACTTGTCCCACTGCTTTACGAAGTAGTCGCGCGTGTGGTAGCCGATCTCGTCGAGCAGCTTCCCGTGCGAGTAGGAGACCTCGGTGATGTGCGGCGCGTAGATGATCACCTCGCCGCCGTCGGCGACGACCGGCTCCATCTTGTACATGCCCTTCGCGCCGGTCCAGATGTCGTCGTACATCTCCGGCATCACCGACACGACGGTGCGGAACGGCCTTGGCACCCACTTGACGTGGACCTGGGCGGAGAGGTCGGCCGCGGCCGACCACGCGGCGTCGACCGGCCCCGCGTAGAGGCCCGCGAGCCCCTCGCCGCGGCTGACCATGCACAGCGCCGATTTCGGCGTGCGGATGCAGGCCGCCGCCCGGTTGATCGCGTCGCGCACCGGCGTGTTCTTGACCCCGATGATCTTCCAGTTCGTGATCAGCGCGCCGAGCCAGTGCGTGAAGTTGATGACCTCCGGGCCGCTGATGCCCGGGAAGAAGTACTTCGTTCCGCCGGAGAAGCCCGCGACCTCGTGGGGGAAGACCGGGCCGCAGATCAGGACGTGGTCGCACTCGACCACGCGCCGGTTGACCTGGACCTTCACCTCGAGCGACAGCATCCCGCGGCTCAGCGTCTCGACCTCCGCGCGCGTGATCGTGTCGAGCGTCGCGAACGTCTCCGGCTTCTCCCAGAGGTGGTTGTGCACCGCGACGTTCGGCCAGCGGGCCGTCCATTCCGCCGCGGTCATGCCGACGAGCTTCGCGACCGCCCCGTCGCTCATCGCCCCGTGCGTGCCCAGCGCGATCAGGTAGTCCAGCGCCTTCACGCGGCCCGCGAGGGCCTCGTTGACCAGCCGGAACATCATCGGCACCGGGGCGGTGCGCGTGCCGTCCGGGATCAGCACC
This sequence comes from uncultured Verrucomicrobiota bacterium, assembly GCA_964402695.1. Taxonomy (GTDB): domain Bacteria; phylum Verrucomicrobiota; class Kiritimatiellia; order PWTM01; family PWTM01; genus VGWF01. The sequence goes on along the minus strand of CAYODK010000009.1, from coordinate 35,903 downwards.
GTGACGCGCCTGCCGTCCAGCGGCAGCCCCGCGAGGGAGCGGGCGACGATGTCCCGCGCCTCGGCCTCGGTCAGGAGCCGGTCCGTGAAGCCCTCGCCGATCGCGCCGTCCTTCATGGTCATACCCCACTATACGCCGAGAACCCGCCGTCGACCGGCACGACGATGCCCGTGACGAACTTCGACGCGGGCGACACGAGCCAGATCAGCGTGCCCATCAGGTCCTCCGGCACGCCGAAGCGTCCCATCGGCGTGTGCCCGACGATCTGCTGCCCGCGCGCGGTCAGTTCGCCCGTCTTCTCGTCGCGCAGCAGGAACTTGTTCTGCGCCGTCTCGAAGAACCCCGGGGCGATCGCGTTGACGCGGATCCCCGGCGAGTAGTTCTGCGCCAGGTGGACGGCGAGCCACTGCGTGACGTTGTTGATCGCCGCCTTCGCCGCCGAGTAGCCGATGATCTTCGTCAGCGGCCGGAACGAGTTCATCGACGAGATATTGAGGATCACGCCGTGCTTCTGCCGCGCCATGATGCGGCCGAAGATCTGCGTCGGGAAGATCGTGCCGAGGAGGTTGAGGTCCATGACGAACTTCAGCGCATCGGCCGGCATGTCGAAGAACGACAGCTCGGGCGAGGTCGAGGCCTCCTTGCGGTTGCCGCCGGCGCCGTTGATCAGGATGTCGACGCGGCCGTAGCTCTCCATCACGCACGAGAGCGCGTCGCCGAGGCTCTTGCGGTCGAGCACGTCGGCGATGACCGCCTCCGCCATGCCGCCCTCGGCGCGGATGCCCTCGGCCACCTTCTGCGCCTGGTCCACCGCGCGGTCGACGACGACCACGTGCGCGCCGCGCTTCGCGAGCTCCCGCGCCATGCCGCCGATCAGCACCCCGCCGGCGCCGGTCATCACGGCCACCTGGCCCTCCACCGAGAACAACGGATCCTGCTCCGAACTCATCGAATGCCTCCGGATTCCTTCCCCTGCTTCTCAACCCGGCCGATCCAGACGGTAGGCCCGGCGGGCGAGCCCGCAGGCCATGTCGGCGGCCATCTCGAACCCCTCGTCCTCGGCGATCAGCCCGCGGACCACCAGGCCCGCAAGCCAGTTGCACGCCGCCCGGCGCCACACGTCGTGGCGGGCGGGGATGGAGGGGAACGCGCGCGTATCATCGTTGAAACCGGCGGTGTTGTACAGCCCGGCGGTCTCCATGACCTGGTCGAGGTAGCGGCGCATGCCGTTGAGGCTGTCCTGGAACCACCACGGCGGGCCGATCCGCAGGGCCGGGTAGTGGCCCGCCAGCGGGGCCAGCTCGCGGGAGTAGGTGGTCTCGTCCATCGTGAAGAGCAGGATGCGGAGGTCCTTCTCGCGCCCGTAGAGGTCGAGCAGCGGCTTGAGGCCTGCGACGAACTCGCACGGGATCGGGATGTCGGCCCCCTTGTCGGCGCCGAAGGTCCGGAACACCTCGGCGTTGTGGTTGCGGTGCACGCCGACGTGGATCTGCATGACGAGCCCGTCCTCGAGGCTCATCCGCGCCATCTCGACGAGCATGTGGCCGGTGAAGCGGATCGCGTCCTTCTCCGTCGCCTCGCCGCGCAGCGCGCGCGCGAAGATCGCCTCGGCCTCCGCATCGGAAAGCCGCTCCGTGTGCGCCGAAACGACGCCGTGGTCGGTCGCCGTCGCGCCCATCGACCGGAAGAACGCGCGCCGGTCCGCCAGCGCGGCGAGGAACTGCGGCATCGTGTGGATGGCGATCCCCGCGGCCTCGCCGAGCGCGCGCAGGTGGCCGGTCCAGCCGCGCGTCAGAAGGTTCGTCACCTGGTCCGGCCGGAACGTCGGCCGGACGTTCCCCCTCCACCCCGAGGCGCGGATCGCCTTGTGCGAGGCCAGCGGGTCGGCGGCACCGTCGGTCGTGCAGAGCACCTCGATATTGAACCGCTCGAACAGGGCGCGCGGCCGGAACGCGGGCGAGGCCAGGCAGGCTTCGATCTGGTCGTAGACCTCCTGCGCGGTCCTCGAGGTCAGCCGCTTCGTGACGCCGAAGACCTCGATCAGCTCATGGGCGAGCCACACGCCCGACGGCGTGCCGCGGTAGAGGTGGAAGTGGTCGGCGAAGACCTGCCAGATCTTCCGGCCGTCGCGTTCGACCGGGCCGCCGTCGACCCGCGGCACGCCGACGGACTCGAGGGGGACGCCCTGGGAGTAGAGCATGCGGAAGACGTAGTGGTCCGGCACGATCAGCAGGTCCGCCGGCGAGCCGAACGTCGCGTTCGCGTCGGCGAACAGGCGCGGGTCGACATGGCCGTGGGGGCTGACGATCGGCAGCTTCCCGACCGCCGCGTACAGGCGCCGCGCGACCGAGAGCTGCGAGGGCTCCGGATCGAAGAACCGGTCCGGCGATAGAATCCAGGCGTCGTTGCTCATCGACTTGATCTCCGTCCCGCGGGCCCCGCCCGCACCGCCCGCCGGCGCGGCGGACTGCCTTCCATGCTGGGCAACGGCCGGCGGGGTGTCAAGACTGCGGGCGGCGGCGCGAGAGGAAATGGGTTGCCAGGCGGCCGAAAATCGGAATCCTGTCCCCATGACAACCCGCATCCCGTTCGCCCTCGTCCTTGCCGCGGCGGCCTCCGGATATGGCGCAGGAATCGTCGCCGACGGACCCGCTGTCGCCGTCTCCGCCGGTCCCCACGCCGCCGGCGGAGGAACCACGACCGTCGCCACCGCCATCCGGCTTCCGGTGGCCCGCGCGCCGGTTCTCGCGGTCACGAACGAAGCCGTCCTGCTCTCGGGCGACGCCCCCGCGGGATGGTCGAAGGGCGCCCGGCTCAAGGCGCTCAGCGCGCGCGACGTCAATGCCTCGGGCTCGTTCGTCCCCGGCTCGCTCGAGATCCGTCGCGCGGCCGGCGGCGAGCCTCTGCGCCCGGGCGAGGACTACCTCGTGGACGAGGTCTGGGGCCATGTCGGGGTCGGCCCCTCCGGCCGCGCGGCGACGAACGAGGCGGTGCTCGCGGCCTACCGCTACTCGCTCCGGCGCATGGACACGATCCAGGTCTCGGGCGGCGGCGTCGCCTCGCTGAAGCCCGGCGAGCCGCACATCAGCGCGCCCGTCCCGCCTCCCGCCGACCCCGGCTGCACCGCGATCGCGCACGTCTTCGTCGACCATCGCGAGACTGCGGTCGCGCAGGCCCATGTCTATCCGATCCTCGAATCCCCCGCGCAGGCGGTCACGGGGACGACGCGCGGCCGCGTTCCGAGGACTTTGGCGAAACTGCGCTCGGGCGGACCGGTCACGATCGTCTGCTGCGGCGACTCGGTCACTGCCGGCGGCAACGCGTCGACGCCGGAGCTGCGCTACGTCGACGTTTTCGCCGCCGGGCTGCGCGAGCGCTTCCCGGGGGCGGCGATCACGGTCACGAACCTCAGCGCCGGCGGCTCGCACAGCCGCCAGTGGCTGTACCCGGACCGGTTCCCCTACCGGGGCAGACCCGCGGCGGAGACGGGGGTCGACTTCCAGCGCGTGCTCGACGTGAAGCCGGACCTCATCACGATCGAGTTCGTCAACGACTGCGGCCTCTCGCCCGCGCAGGTGGACGAGGTCTACGGCGACCTCCTCGGCCGCGTGCGGGGCGTCGGGGCCGAACTGATTCTCCTCACGCCGCACTTCACGATGCTCAGGATGATGAACTTTGCCAACGAGCAGGGCGTCGAGGCCCGTCCCTACGTGCTGGCGCTTCGGGCATTCGCGGCACGGAACGGGCTGGCCCTCGCCGACGCCTCGGCGCGCTGGGAGCATTTGTGGAAGGAGGGGCTCCCCTACACCACGCTCCTCCACAACACCATCAACCATCCCGACGACCGCGGCCACCGGCTCTTCGCCGAGGAGCTGTGGAAGTGCTTCGAGGGCCCGTAGGGGCGGGGAGCGGACGGGACGCGTCTGCGGCCGTCAGGGCACCTTCGCGGACGGCTCGTCGGCCAGCCAGCCAAGCGAGACGAGGAAGCGGTCGGCCTCCCGGGTGGTTTTCGTGCAGTACTCCGCGCTCTGGTCCGCCTTATAGAAACCGTGCGGCTGGCCCTCGTAGATGCGCACCTCGCCGCGCACGCCGCCATCGCCCCGACCGCCGCCATTGCCAGGAGGATCCGCTTCATGGCGCGATCCTTGCACGGAAGGCGAGAGGAAGACCAATCGAAAGACACGGAGGGGGCCGGGCTTCCAATCCTTGGAAGTTCGGCGCGGCGGACGTCCAAGGGTTGGAAGCCGGCTGGACGAATCCGCCCCTTTTGGCTCCCCACCGGGCAAGCCCGGTGGGACCGCAATACCCCGCAACCCGGTTCCCCCCAGGCTTGCCCGGTGGGACCGCGATCCACCGCAACCCGGTTCCCCCAGGCAAGCCCCGTGGGACCGCGATCCACCTGAAGCCCGGACCCCGCCAGGCTTACCCGGTGGGTCCGCGATCCACCGCGATCCGGTCCCCCCCGGGCTTGTCCCGGGGGGCCGGAAGATCAGGCGCCCGGTTTCCGCCGGACCTGGCCGGTGGCTTCCTTCCACCGCTGGACGAGCGGCGCGGGACAGTCAGGCCGCGCGGCGATGGCGCGCGACACGCGGTCGTCGGCATCGCGGCTGAGGACGAGGAGCATCGTGTCGTCGCTGCACTTCGGATGTTGCGCGGCCCACACGCTCAGGTCGTCGTCGATCCCGCGCGACAGGATCGCGGCAACGGCCCCGGGCGGGCAGTGGGGATTCTGGAGCGCGGTGTGGGAAACGAGATCGCTCTCGAAGTCGGACAGGACCGACGCGATGGTCTCCGGCGTGCACCGCGGGCTGCGCAGGGCCTCGACCCGGGCGCGGGAGAGGTCGCGCCGGCGGGCCGTGACGTTGATGACATCGTCGGGACAGTGCGGAGCCTGGACGATCATCGCGAGGAGGTCGTCGTCCTTCGCCCCCTCCGCCATCTCGGCGAGGATCGCCGGCGGGAGCCCCGGATGCTTCAGCGCGGCGCGGGTCGCCTCGTCCGGGAGCTTCCGCCGCGCGGTCGCGGCGAGGACGTAGGGCGGGCAGGCCGGGTTGCGAAGCGCGGAGAGAAGGACGTAGGTGCCGCCCTTCGTGGCGAGCCCCCTCTCCACGGCCTGCTCGATGGCGGCCGCCGGGCAGCGCGGGTTCTGCGCGGCGCACTGGGCGACGATGTCGTCGCGTCCCTGCGCGAGGATCCACTCGAGCGTCTCCGGCGGCGTCGCCTCGTCCTGCGCGACGTCCTCGCGGTAGCGCGGGTCCGCCGCTGTCGAGACCGGGGGCTCCGCGCGCGGGCGCCGCCGGCCCTGGAACCAGTTCCTCATGCCTGCACCGCCCGGGTGTCCGTCCGCGCCAGCACGGCGGCCGCGACCGCCCCGGCCAGCGTGGCGGCGACGTGCCCCCAGCCCAGCGGCGCGGCGTCCGCCGCGAGCGAGAAGCATCCGCACGGGATGCTGAGCCCGCCCAGCAGCGCCATCGCACCGGCCGACGCGAAGCCGCCGAGCAGGACCGCCGCCCATGCCAGCCCGCCGCGGCGGAGCGCGGGGACCGCGAGAACCGCCAGGCCCACGATGAGCTCCAGCCACGGAAGGAAGACCGCGACGGCGCCGGCCGGCACCCACGGCAGGTCGTAGCGCGCGACGGCCCACGCAAACGCGCCCGGGTCCGCGAGCTTTGGCCACGCGGCGACGACGAACACCGCGCCGACGGCGAGGCGCGCGACGAACGCGACCGCGCGGGCGGGCGTCCTCACGGCACGGCGCCTCCCGCGGGGGCGTCGGACTCGACCGGCAGGCCCGCCGCCCGCCACGCTTCCATGCCGCCCGCGATCAACGAGACGTCCGCATGCCCTCGGGCTCGCAGGTGCCGGGCGAGCAGCAGCCCCTCGTCGCACGCCACGCCGCGGCAGTAGACCAGCAGCGGACGGGACGGATCGAGCATCGGGGCGACCGCCTCGATCGAGGTCGTCACCGTCCGCCACGGCAGCGACATCGCCCACGGGATGCGGCGCGCCGCGTACTCCGCCGGCGCCCGGGCATCGAGCAGAAGATGCGTGCCGGCGTCCAGCGCCGCCCTGGCCTCCGGGACCGACATCACCGCGATCCCCGACGTCCGCGCCTCCGCCTCCAGCCTCGCAGCCACGCCGCCGGTCCACGGGATCCGCCGCGGACCGGCCGTGTTGGCGACCGTGCCGGCCGCCAGCGCGGCCGCGAGCAGGAGACCGGCCTGGAACACGGCGCGCATCAGGCGCACATCCCTCCCTTCCACCCGAGGAATCCGCAACGGCCGCGACGGAGCGCGGCCCTCCACCCGCATCCCAGGCCGCCCGGAACCTGTTGCACACGTTGGGAGGTGTGCAACGCGCGCGGCGACGGGATGGAGCGGCGTGGGTTCATGACGCCGAGGGGTCGAGTTTCCGCCGCACCTCGTCCCACGGCACGTCGGCGGGAGCGATCCCGGCGATCGCCGCGAACGAGGCGGCGACGCCGGCGGCCTCGCCGAGGCGGACCGAGTTGCCGGTGACGCGGTAGCTCGAGTGCGCGATGAAGTCGCCGCTGATGCAGCGGCCGGCCATCATCAGGTTGGCGGCGTCCTTCGCGATCAGCGCACGCAGCGGGATGTCGTACGGCTTCGCCTTGAACCCCGTCTTCTCGATCCCCTTCTCCTTCTTCGGATCCGTGGAATGGACGTCGATGCCGAAGGTGACGCGGCAGACGCCGTCCTTCTGCTGCCGGCCCTCGCGGAGGTCGTCCGTCGAGACGGTGTAGAGCCCGCGGATGCGCCGGCCCTCCCGCACGCCGATCTGCGCGGCGGTGGCGACGATGCGCATCTTCGACCACGGCGGCCCGAGTTTCCGCAACCCGTCGACCAGTTCGTTCACCTCGCGTCGAGCACGGAGCGTCGCGGCCGTCACGTCGCGCGCATCGATGCCGCGGACGCCGTACTCGTGGTTCGTCATCAGCGCGAAGAGGTCGTCGCGCAGCCGGAAGAGCGACGGCTTGGCGTACGACGGCGAGCGGCCGCCGCGTTCCATCGCCGCGCGCAGCGCGTCCTTCGGCGGCGACCAGGCGGAGCGGTCGTCGTCGCGGTAGAACTCCCGGATCTCGGCGGGAACGATGCCCGTCACGAGGATCATCAGCGTCATCGGCTGCGTCAGGCCCGTCTCCGGGTGGCCGAAATCGAAGCCGCATCCGGCGCGCGCGGCGAGGTCGCCGTCGCCCGTGCAGTCGACGAAGACCTTCGCCGCGACCGCCTCGCGGCCGGAGCGCGACTCGATCACGGCGTGGCCGATGCGGTCGCCGGCGCGCAGCGCGGAGCAGACGCGCGTGTGGAGGTGGATGTCGACCTTCGCCGCCGCGCACAGATCCTCGAGGAGCAGCTTCATCGCCTCGGGGTCGTAGCCGTTGGTCGGCCGGCCGTCCGGGGCGGCCGCGCGCGCTCCGCGAGACGCGAGGCCGTCGAGGATCTCCTTCATGATCCCGGGCTTGTTCCCGTAGTCGAGCAGCCAGCTCAGGAGGCCGGCGGTCCAGATGCCCCCGAGACAGCCCTGCGCCTCGATCAGGCACGTCTTCGCCCCGCCCCGCGCCGCCGCGATCGCCGCCGCGACACCCGCCGGCCCGCCGCCGCACACCGCGACGTCGTACGCGCCCGCGACCGGCAGCGTCCGGCCCGGCTCCGCCACGCCGCCCGCCGCGGACGCCGGCGCCGCACCGCCCTCCTCGGCCCGGACGGCCGACCCCGCCAGCCCCGCCGCACCCGCGGCCAGGAAATGCCTGCGTGAAACATGGCTCATGACACGTCCCCTTGCTCCAAGCCGGGCCGGACACCGCGGCCGGCCCGGTTGAAGCCTCCCGCCGCCCGGCACGCCGCCCGGCCCCCGATGATCATCCATCTCACAACCGCATGGGAATACGCCCATGCCGACATTGTGTCCAGCCGCCGTTTCATCGCCGCCCCGTACGGCCGCTTCCGGGCGGCGGGGTGGATCGGGCCAGGGCCACGTTGCTTGCCGCCGGACGGACGGGTTGCGATAGTCGGCGGATGAAGATGTTGATCCGCTGCGCTCTCCTCGCGATGGCCCTGATGATCTGCACCGCACCGTGCGCCGCCGCGGGCAGCCCGGGCGATGCGGAACGCGTGACCGTACGGCCGGCGGACACGGGCGCCGCGCTGGTCAATCCGGACATGGGATGGACGCTCATGTTCTACTCGAACGTTCCGCAGAACTACGGCTCGAAGCTGGAGCCGGCCGATACCGTGGACGACTGGCCGGGGCTCTCGACGGTCTACCTCCGCATCCCGTGGGCTTTCATCGAACCCGAGGAGGGCCGGTTCAACTGGGCCGCCCTCGACACCCCCGCCCAGCGCTGGATCGCCAAGGGGAAACGGGTGGCGATCCGCATCACCTGCTCCGAGAACTGGGTGCCTTTCGCGACCCCCGAGTGGGTCAAGAAGGCCGGCGCGCAGGGCGTGTTCTACACCTGGGGCAAGGGGCCCGACCCCCAGGGCAAGTTCTGGGATCCCGCCTTCGACGACCCCGTCTTCCTGGCGAAACTCGAGGCGTTCCTCCGCGCCATGGCCGCGCGCTACGACGGCAACCCGGACGTCGCATTCCTCGACATCGGCAGCTACGGCATGTGGGGCGAGGGCCACACCGGCGGCAGCAGCCAAGTGCCGAAGGAGAAGGCGGACACGATCGTGCGCCGGCACATCGACCTGCACCTGAAGTGCTTTCCGCGGACGCGCCTGGCGATCCTCGACGATGTCACCGGCCACGACAGCGCCGACGGACCGCAGCCTCTGACCGATTACGCGCGCTCGAAAGGCATCAGCCTGCGCGACGACAGCATCTGCGTGCAACCGCCGCCGCGATCGTGGTACCACGCGAAGATGGCCCAGCCGTTCTGGCCGGAGACGCCGGTGATCGTCGAGCATGAACACTACGGCTCGTCCAAGGCCCGGAACGCGTGGGGCGACGGCTCGCTGCTGATCCGCGCGGTGGAGGAGTACCACGCGAGCTTCCTGACGATCCACTGGTGGCCGCGCGAGATGCTCGCCGAGACGCGCGCGACGGTGGACGCGATCAACCGCCGCCTCGGCTACAGGCTCCAGCTCCGGGAGATCTCGTGGCCCTCGCGCGCCGCGATCGGGAAGCCCTTCCCCGTCGATTCGACCTGGGCCAACGCGGGCGTCGCACCCTGCTACCCGGGCGGCTTCGCGGCCCTGACGCTGAAGGATGACAAGGGCGGCATCGTTGCGGTGCTTGCCGACGAGGGCTTCAATGTCCGCGACCTCCAGCCCGGCCCGCCGGACAAGGCCCCCGCCGTCCGGAACCGCTGTGAACTGACGGCCGGCCGCACCGCGCCGGTGACACGCCCCGGCACGTACGACCTGTTCGTCTCCGTCGGCCGCCGCGACGGCACCCCCGTATTCGAACTCCCCCTGGCCGCGGGCGACGGACAGAAACGGTACAAGCTCGGAACCATCACCCTGACGGCCGAGTAGACCGGCGCGTCGGCGCGCGTCCGGACACGCCGCGCGCCTGCGCCATCTCCTTTTCGCTCGCGCGACGCCATCGTGCCCGGCACGATGGCGCCATGAACGCACGCGTCGCCTCCGTTGCCATCGCCGCCGCCCTGGCCCTCGCGTCCCGCGCCGCGCCGCCGACCGCGCGGCCGACGCCGCAGCAGCTCGCCTGGCAGCGCATGGAAATGACCATGTTCTGCCACTTCGGCGTGAACACCTTCACCGATCGCGAATGGGGCGACGGGAAGGAGAATCCGGCGATCTTCGATCCCTCCGCGCTCGACTGCCGGCAGTGGGTGCGGGCCGCAAAGGATGCCGGCTTCAAGCTGATGATCCTGACCGCCAAGCACCATGACGGCTTCTGCCTCTGGCCCTCGAAGCACACGGAGCACTCGGTGAAGAACTCGCCGTGGCGCAACGGCAAGGGCGACGTCGTCCGCGAGTTCGCAGACGCCTGCCGCGCCGAGGGCCTCGCGCTCGGCCTCTACCTCTCGCCCTGGGACCGGCACGAGGCCACCTACGGCACCGACGCCTACAACGACCACTTCTGCCGCCAGCTCGAGGAACTGCTGACCGGCTACGGCGCGGTCGCCGAGGTCTGGTTCGACGGCGCCTGCGGCGAGGGCCCGAACGGGAGGAAGCAGGTCTACGACTTCCCGCGCTGGTACGCCCTCATCCGCAAGCTCCAGCCCGACGCCCTGATCGCCATCTGCGGCCCGGACATCCGCTGGGTCGGCAACGAGTCGGGCGTCGCGCGCGAGGGCGAGTCGAGCGTGCGCGACAACGGCACGCGCTGGCACCCCGCCGAGTGCGACGTCTCCATCCGGCCGGGCTGGTTCTATCACGCCGCCGAGGACGCCCGCGTGAAGCCGCTGACGCACCTGATGGACATCTATTTCAAGTCCGTCGGCCGCAACAGCGGCCTGCTGCTCAACGTCCCGCCCGACCGCCGCGGCCTCTTCGCCGGCCCCGACGTCGCCCGCCTCGCCGAGTTCGGTGCCGCGATCCGGGCCCTCTACGCGACGAACCTGCTCGCACAGGGCGCCGTCGAGACAGCGGTCTCCTCCGGCGCCGGCGCCGACACTCTTGCGGACGGCAACCTCGACACCGGCTGGACCCCCGCCGCCCCCGGCGCCGCGTGGATCGAGTGGCGCTTCCCGGAGCCGCGCGCGTTCAACCTGCTCAACCTCCGCGAGGACATCCGCACCGGCGAGAACGTCCGCCGCCACCGCGTACTCGCCCGCAACGCCTCCGGCGACTGGGATTCGCTCGCCGTCGGCACCGTGATCGGCCAGCGCGCTCTCTTCCGCCTGCCGGAGACGACCTCCACCGCGGTACGCGTCGAGATCGAGACGCCGGACGCGGCCGCGACCCTCGTCGAGGCCGGACTCCACCGCGCAACGCCCTTCGGCACGTGGGGCGCCGGATCGCTTGCCGCGGGGCGGCCCGCGAAGGCGTCGAACGTCCACGGCCGGAACACCCAGTTCGGCGGCGACAAGGCGGTGGACAACGACCGCAACACGCGGTGGGCGACCTCCGACGAGACCCGCGAATGCTGGCTCGAAGTCGACCTGCAGGGCGAGCGCGAGATCGGCCGTTGCGCGATCGCGGAGTTGGAGCCGCGCATCACGAAGTTCCGCATCGAGGTCCGCCCGGCGGACGACGCGCCATGGCAGACTGCGTTCGAGGGCGGCAAGGCCGGAAAGAACTACGAGGCCTCCTTCCCGCCCGTCCGCACCCGCCACGCGCGTCTGCACATCCTCGAGGCGACCTTCGCCCCGACGATCTGGGAGTTCGAGCTCTTCGGGCCGGGGAAGTAGCGACTGATTCCGACGGCGGGAGGGTCCGCGGCCCCGCGGACCGGTCGTTGGATCGGGATCGCCCGTTCGGCGCCGGGCTTGTCACGCCGGAGCGCAAGCGAAGGCGGGGCCGGCGGCCCTCCCGATCCCTCCCAATCTTGGAGGGCCGAGCTACGCGAGGCCGCCGGAATGACCACGAATCACCGTGCGGGCTCGCGGCAGCTCGCCCCTCCAACACCCGGCGGCCGGACGTGAGTTCCGGCCGTGCCTTGGTGGAAGCGGCGCCCCCGCCGCTTCCTCCGGGAATCCATCGCCCACCGCTCGCCCCCCCGGAACGCCCGGTGTAGGATGCGCCGATGGATCCCGAAATGTCGTTCACCGGCATCGTCGAGCTGCGCCCTTCGTTTGCGGGGCGCGAGGTCGGGGTCGTCGTCTTCGACTTCGACGGCACCCTTTCGTGGCTGCGGCACGGCTGGCCGGACATCATGCTCGGGCTCTTCGACGCGCGGCTGCCGCGGCGGCCGGGCGACACCGACGACGCCGTCCGCGACGCCCTGCACGACATCGTCCTCGGCCTCAACGGCCATCCGACCATCCGCCAGATGGTCCGCTTCGCCGGCCTCGTCCGTGAGCGCGGGGGCACACCGCCCGATCCGCACGCCCTGCTGAAGACCTATCTGGGCCTGCTCGACGCCGCGATCGCGCGCCGCATCGCGCGCATCCGCTCCGGCGACGCGAAGCCGGAGGACTACATCGTCCACGGCGCCCTCCCCCTCCTCGCAAAGCTCCGCGACGAGGGCATCCCCTGCGCGATCCTCAGCAGCACCCCCGAGCCCCGCGTGCGCGAGGAGGCGGAGGTGCTGGGTCTGACGCCCTTCTTCGGCCCGCGCATCCACGGCGGCACCGGCGACCCGGCGGGCTTCCGCAAGATGGACGTCTTCCGCCGCATCCTCGCCGAAACCGGCGTCGACGGCGCACGGCTCCTGTCGTTCGGCGACGGACCCGTGGAATTGTCCGACACGAAGGCGCTCGGCGGCGTCGCGATCGCCGTCTGCAGCGATGAAATCTGCAACGGCTCCGGCACGATGGACCCGTTCAAGCGGCGGCAGCTTCTCGATGCCGGCGCCGATGCCGCGATTCCCGACTACCGCGACGCCCCCGCGTTGCTCGACCACCTGAGGTCCGCATGAACCCGCCCGGCCGGCCGCTCGACTTCAACGCCCTGCGCCTCCGCCCGCTCGCCGAACGGAAGAGCCTGACGCGCGCCGACGACATCCTGATCGACCCCGCATCCCCGCCGCCCGCCCTGCCGGAAGCCGCCGCGGCCCACGTGCTCGAGTGCGCGCAGCGGATCCTCGCGGCGCGTGCGCGCGGCGCCGGCGTGATGCTGGTCTACGGCGCCCACCTGCTCCGCAACGGCGCGGCCCGGCTCCTCGACCGCATGATGGAGCGCGGCTGGCTCACCCACCTGGCGACCAACGGCGCGGGGTCCATCCACGACTGGGAGTACGCGTGGCTCGGCGCCAGCACCGAGGGCGTCGCGGAGAACGTCGCGGCCGGCACGTTCGGCTGCTGGGATGAGACCTCCACCGCCATCCACCTCGCGCTGATGCGCGGCGCGCTGGACGGCCTCGGCTACGGGGCCTCGCTCGGGCGCTTCATCTGCGAGGACGGCGCGGCCGTCCCGGACGAGGCGACGCTCAAGAGGATCCTGCGCGCCGAGCCGGAGCACCCGCTCGCCGCGGCGCGCGCGGACCTCCTGCGCGCCCTGCGCGAGGGCCACGCGATCCCGCGGCGCGTCCGCATCGAGCACAAGTGGAAGCACGCTTCGATCCTTGCCTCGGCCTGGACGCGCGGGGTGCCGCTGACCGTCCACCCGGGCATCGGCTACGACATCATCGCCTGCAACCCGGCCTTCAACGGCGCGGTGATCGGGCGCGCGGCGGAGTGGGACTTCAAGCTCTTTGCCGGCTCGGTCGACACGCTCGACGGCGGCGTCGTGATGTCCGTCGGCTCCGCGATCATGGGCCCGCAGGTCTTCGAGAAGGCCACGAGCTGCGTCAACAACCTGCGGCGGCAGAACGGCCGGCGCGTCGTGCACGACCACACGATCGTCGTCGTCGACCTCCAGGACGGCGGCGGGTGGGACTGGTCGAAGGGCGAGCCGCCGAAGACGAACCCGGCCTACTATCTGCGCTTCTGCAAGAGCTACTCGCGGATGGGCGGCGCGATGCGCTACGCGCAGTGCGACAACGCGGCGTTCGTCCACAACCTCCTCGCGGAGCTGGAGCGCGCATGACCCCGGACCGCTTTCGCGCGATCGCCGACCGTTATGCCGGCCTCCGCGTCGCGGTCGTCGGCGACGGCGGCCGCGACCGCCACCGCGAGATCGACCCGGCGCGCGCCGAGACGGCGATCGAGACGGGGCGGCCCGTCCACAACATCGCCGCCGTCCGCGCGCAGCCCGGCGCGGCGGGCACCGTGATCAACAACCTCTCGGCGCTCGGCGCCGGGACGATCCTCCCCGTCGGCTTCTGCGGCGACGACGGCGAGGGCTTCGAACTGCGGCGCGCACTGGCCGCGCTGCCCGGCGTGGGCCTCGACCATTTCCGCGCGACGCCGCTGCGCCGCACCTTCACCTATTGCAAGCCGCTCGTGATCGAGCCCGGCCGTCCGCCGCGCGAGCTGAACCGGCTGGATTCGAAGAACTGGACGCCCTCCCCGGCGGAGGTGTCGGACCGGATCGTCGCGTCGCTGGAGGCGCTGCGCGGGGTCGTCGACGCAGTCATCGTGATGGACCAGGTCGACGCGCCGGAGACGGGCGTCCTCACCGCACCGGTCCGCGCGGCGCTGTCGGCATTCCCCGCGGGCATCCCCGTCGTCGCCGACTCGCGGCGCGGTCTGCTGGGCTACCCGCCGTTGATCTTCAAGATGAACGCCGCGGAACTGGCGGCGCTGCGCGGGGAGCGGGGACCGTGCACGGCGGTGTCGACGCGTCGCGCGGCGGCGGAGCTTGCGACGCGGAACGGACGGCCGGTCGTCGTCACGATGGCGGCGGAAGGGCTCGTCGGCGCGGAGCCGGGCGCGGAGGCGGTGCACGTGCCCGCCCTGCCCCTCCGCGGTCCGATCGACATCGTCGGCGCGGGCGACTCGGTCACGGCGAACCTGGCGCTCGCGCTCGCGGCGGGCGCCTCGCTGCGCGAGGCCCTCGAGATCGCCGCGGTGGCGTCGTCGATCGTCATCCACCAGCTCGGCACGACCGGCACCGCGGGCGTGCGGCAGATCGCGGCACTCCTACCCTTCCCGTGACCCACCGCGACAGGACCGGCGGATCCTATGAACGGCCGGCAGGGTCGGTCAGGGGGACCACGGTCGGCCGGGAGCCTCCGCGGTAATGGCGTTCAGGGCTTTCCTGGCCATTCCCCGGACATCGGGGTCTTCGTGGTCGGACAGCGCGTTCAACGCCGGGATCGCCGCGCCGGCAGGAGGACCGATCCGTCGGAGCTGATCGGCGGCCCTGCACTGGGCCCATTCGTCGTTGGACGCAAGGGCTCCAATGAGGATGGGGATCGCGTTGGACCCCCACGCCGCATCGATCTCCAGGATCTCCTCAACGCCCGTGATGCGGTGATGCACATTGGTTGAACCGGTCAGGCCAAGAAGCACGGGCATGAGCGGGTACGTCTCCGGGGCGATCTCGAACAACGCCTTTGCCCAATCCACCCCGGCGGACATCTCCTGAAGGCGGGCGGCCTCGACGATAAGCGGAACGGCTTCCTCCCGGAGAGATGGATCGATCCTGGCCAGGGCAATGGCCGAGGCGACACGAACATCCTCCTTGTCGTGTCCGAGCAGCTGACGGAGACGCGGGACCGCCTCTCTTGCCGCGATTCCCATGCGCCCCAGACGCCAGGCCGCGACCTCCTGCACCCAAGGATCCGCATGATAGAGCTGCATGACCAGTCGTCTGCAGGTCTCCGTCGCGCCGATTCGCGCGGAGATCAGAGCGCCCGCGGCCGTTCGACTTACGGAACCATCCTCGTCGTCAAGGGCCGATTTCCACTTGTCGTAATATGGTTGTGCCTTGGGGCCGAACCGCCCGATCGCCTCGATCGCGCATAGCCGCACGGGCTGACGATCATCGGAAAGCAGCCCCGCAAGCGCAGGAACGCAAACCTCTGGCCGTCCCTGAATCTTCCCCAGGGCTTCCGCCGCACGCTCCCGGACGGCGTCATCACCACTCGTGAGCGCGGCCAGCAGGCCGTCCACGGCCCGTTCTGCCGAAGGGCCTATTTCGCCCAGCATGAACGCGGCTCTTGCTTGGACACTGTCGCGGTTCCCGCCCGCGATTGGGATGGAGACCCAGTCGGGCAGCGAACGTGTTCTCAGAATCCGGCAGAGGGCTGGAACCAGCCGGGCAGCCTCGATCTCGCCCAACGCCTCGACCGCCGGGTCGCAATGATAGGCGAAGCCGGAGAACTCGATCCGATCCACCCACAACATCACCGGCAAACCCCGGTGGACCGGCCAAATGGCGACCCATACCCACCGCAACAAGGGCAGCAGCAGAAGCAGGGCGACGATCCCCAATGCTGCGAGGACCCGCCGTTTCGCCGGGCGCCCGGCGATCGCCGGCACCGGAAGCGGGAAGGACCGTGGCGTTCTGAATGAGGCGATAAGGAGCGACAGACCCGCACCGAGAAGGACTGGGATCCCTGCAATCACGCCCGGCTTGAACCGCCGGACAAACGCGGACCCAGCCGTCTCCCCGGTCGGCACGGGGGGCGCGCCCAGATTGAGGACGCCGATACCATCTGACTTGGGCTCGAAGGCCGATGCGCTGGCGAAACGGATGAGCCCTCGGAACAACGTCTCGGAATTGGTGGGGGTGAGCCATGCAAGGGTAAACGTCAGCGGATTGACGTCGCTGTCCCTCAGCCACCGCATGGCATTGTATCCCAGCCGCGATGGCAGTGCCGACTCGTTGTTGGTGCTCCCCAGGATCGCGAGCAGTGAGATGATGTTGTTCGTCGTCAGCGGTGTTTGCAGAACCACTCCGTATTGGGCGAATCCGTCCCGTATCCATTCCTCTTGTGTCTTCTCCCCGTTGCGTTCCCACCACTGCAACCACTGCCGTCTCTTTTCGCGCGACTTGTCGCCCGCTGGATCCTGGTTCGTGATGACCTCCAGCGCTGCGTCCTTGTGCCCGATGCTCCCGCATGCGCAGATCTCCTCCCCCGCCTCGGCCTTCTCGACGATCCAAGCGGCCCAAGACTTGTCACCGTACCGACCCACCATTGCGAAGTCGTCATGCTGCCACCCGGTACGACGTATTCGCCGTTCGGTTTCGAGCCAGATCGCCTTGGGAGAATGGAGTTCCATCCAAGCCGAATCCCAGCATCGGCGGATCGGCCCGATCCGGTGGAACCAGAACCAGCCGCAGGCCAGACCGCAGGCGATGAAAAGGCCGCCGACAACGCGGAACGTGATTGCCTTCTTTCTTCTCATGGGCGCTTCCCTGTCAGACCCACCGTCGGAAGTCCACGAAACGTGCTACTTCCGGAACCCGGTCACGGGCTGCCCGCCGATGATCTCGTTGAGCCCTTCGACAATCTGGGCCATCTCCTCCTCGGAAACGCGGCCAAGGCGTTTGCCAAGACGCTCCACGGATAACGTCCAGATCTGGCTGATCTTGACCCAGGTGGGCTTCGGCAACATAACGCTGGCGAGTTCCAACGTCAGCGGGAAGCCGGCGCGCTGAGGCTGGCTGGTCAACGCCATTGCGATGACGGTGCCGGATCGCACGTTGAACACCTCGGGGCTCAGGATGAGCACCGGCCGCAGTCCGGCCTGTTCATGACCCTTGACCGGATTGAGATCCGCCCACAGGATGTCGCCCCTCAGTACTCGGGCCATGCGCCCCCCTCCCCGGACATGCCCTCCTCGGCAAGGGCGCGCTCGGCCCTTGAATCGAGCCTGGCGCACTCGCGGGTGAGGCGATTCGCGGACAGCCGTGCAATCTTCTCCCCCACCGCCTCCTGAATGGCGCGGCTCCGATTGGCGAACACCCGCCGGCGGACCAGGCGGTCCACCTCGCTCAGCATCTCCTGCTCGATGGTGATGGCAATCTTGGCCACGGCCATGGCAATCCCTTTCCGGTTTCAGTATGACGTTACATCATACCGCCCGGATGCGGCAAGTCCTTCTGTCCGCATCGACCCATCGAATCCTCCCTGGCGGAGGGTCGGAGGGGGCGGGGACGACAAGGCGTTCTTGACGCGGCGCGCTTATTTAGCTTTGATTGAAAACAGCGCCGCGCGGGGAGTCGGCGCGCGAGGAACACGGTCATGAAGAAGACGACACTGGGCGTGATTGTTGGAAACCGCGGGTTCTTTCCGGACCACCTGTGCCGGGAGGGGCGAGAGACGATCCTCGGGCTGTTGAAGGCCGAGGGGTTCAACGCGGTGGCGTTGACGCCGAAGGACACGAAGTTCGGCTCGGTGGAGACGCTGCAGGACGCTCAGAAGTGCGCCGCGCTCTTCCGCCGCAACGCCGCGAAGATCGACGGCGTGCTCGTGACGCTGCCGAACTTCGGCGACGAGCGGGCGATCGCGGACACGCTCCGCCTGGCCGGCCTCGGCGTGCCGGTGCTGATCCACGCCTTCCCCGACGACGCGGGGCGCATGACGGTCCGCGACCGCCGCGACAGCTTCTGCGGCAAGATGTCCGCCTGCAACAACCTCTCGCAGTACCGCATCCCCTACTCGCTGACCGCGAGCCACACGGTCGACCCGCTCTCCGACGAGTTCCGCGGCGAGCTGCGGCAGTTCGGCGCGACGTGCCGCGTCGTCCGCGGACTGCGCGGCGCGCGCATCGGCGCGATCGGCGCACGGCCGGCCGCCTTCAAGACGGTCCGTTTCAGCGAGAAGCTCCTCGACGCCGCGGGCATCTCGGTCGAGACGATCGACCTCTTCGACGTCTTCGGCCGCGTGAACAGGCTGAAGGACAGCGACCCGGACGTCCGGAAGAAGCTGGCCGCCATCCGCGGCTACGTGTCGACCCGGGGCGTCCCCGCCGCCGCGCTGCTGAAGATGGCCAAATTCGGCGTCTTCGCGGACCGCTGGATCGCCGATGAGAACCTCTCCGCGACCGCGGTGCAGTGCTGGACCGCGATGGAGGAGTTCTTCGGCGTCGTGCCATGCACCGTGATGAGCATGATGAGCAACGCCCTCCTGCCCAGCGCGTGCGAGGTGGACGTCACCGGCGCGATCGGCATGCTGGGCCTGCGGCTCGCCGGCGGCCGACCGGCGGCGCTGCTCGACTGGAACAACAACTACGGCGACGACCCGGACGCCTGCGTGCTGTTCCACTGCTCCAACCTGCCGAAGGACGTCTTCGAGGACCCGAAGATGGACTACCAGGCGATCATCGCAGGCACGGTCGGCAAGGAGAACACCTTCGGCACGATCGTCGGCTCGATGAAGCCGGGCGCCTTCACCTACTGCCGCGTGTCGACCGACGACGAGGCGGGCACGGTGCGCGCCTATCTCGGCGAGGGTGCGATCGAAGCGACCCCGCTGCAGACCTTCGGCGGCTACGGCGTGGCGCGCATCCCGGATCTGCAGGGGCTCCTCCGCTTCATCTGCGAGCGCGGCTTCGAGCACCACGTCGCGTTCAGCCGTGTCCAGGTCGCGCGCGGGTTGCACGAGGCGCTGTCGATGTACCTCGGCTGGGACGCGTACCTCCACGGCGGCTGACCGCTCCGGTCCGACGGCTGGGTTCCGCACCGGCGCCGGGGGCATCGCTGCCGCGAGGCATCGGTCCTAGTCCGGAAGGTCCTCCATCCATACCGGCCACGAGAAGGAATGGACGTGGTTCACGTCGTACGTGCGGTGCCACTTCAGGCGCCAGAGCCGCTTGATTCCGACGTGCTCGACATGGCCGTCGAGGAAGGCCACGTTGACCCCTCCGTTGTGGCGGTCCATGGCGGCGTGCATCATCTCATGCTCGGTGCTCTGCCATTCGCCGTTGACGACGGGCGGGCGGCAGGCCTTGGCCGTGTCGTAGTCGGGCCCCGTCCCGCGCCACATCGTGTCCAGCATCAGGGGCACGAGGCTCGGCCGGCCTGCGCGGCCGATCGTGCGCCAGTGCTTCGCCGCCTCACGCCCCTGGATCTTCTTGACCGAGGGCGGCGGGTTGTACACCCAACAGTTGATGCCGTAACTGCTGCGCATGGCCGCTTCGACACCATCGGCTTTCCCGTGGACATACGTGCTCCGCGGGCCGCCGTAGTCGCAGATCAGGCCGTCTTCGACGCGCGGCGTCGAGGCCATGGGGCACTGCAGGATGCCGCTGTCCTGCAGGTAGTAGCCACCGAGTGAATCCGCCCATTCGCCCCGGCGCCAGCCCACCGTGGTTCCGGAGTACTCCACCCCCTCGGTGAACCGACCCTGGTGGGAGGCCAGGTAGGTATTCCAATGCGTGGCCGTTTGCCGCAGGTTCGACATGCACTGGGCGGCGCGCGCGGTTTCCACGGCCCGCCCGATCGCGGGCGCGAGCATGGCGAGCAGGATGCCGATCACGGCGACGACAACGAGCAGTTCAACAAGCGTGAAGCCCGCCGATGTCCTTCGCCCTGGCGACCGGAGATCCACCGCCGTCTCCCTTCGCGAGCCCTCACGCCGCCCCCGCGAACAACGTGGGCCGCAGGGAGAATCCTGTCAATCGCCATTCCGTCACTCAGGGCGCGGCGGGCCGGCGCAACCATGTCGCGGGAAGCGGCCTGCGTGGGGCGCCGGGGCCGGAGATCTCGAGGATCGGCGCCCCGCCCTTCCAGAGAACGTCGGGGTTCGGCCAGTCCCTCCATGTCTCGTACTTGTACGGACGGGATCGGGTGTCGACGAAGATGACCTCGAACGGGTGCGCGCCTTTCTCCAGCGCGATCGACCAGTCGCCCATCGCGTGGCGGCGCGTCGCGGGATCCCACTCGCGGCCGTGGACGAACACGCGAAGGTCGTATCCGGCCTCGAGGTCCGGCATGATGAACTCGCGCGGCGCGTGGAACGTGTAGACGCCCGCGGCCGGCACGTCGAGCAGGCCGCGGTAGCGCACGCCGAACGCGCCGTCCGTCGCGCGCATCGAGACGTCCATCAGGTTCGTCGCGACGCCCGTGCGCAGCGCAGGCACCAGCGCCGAGTGCGAGACGAGGGCAAACTGGGGCCCCTCGAAGTACTCCCAGCGGAGCCCCGGCACAGCGTCTGCGGCAGCGACCGGCGGCAGCGGATCCTGCCGTGTGAACACCGCCCACGTTGGCAGGGAGAGGTGGCCGGGGCGCAGTTCCCACGGCACCTCGGCGAGCCCCGGCCGCATCGCGGAAGCCTTCACACGGGCGGTGGCGGTGAGGCGGACGGGGCGCTCGTAGCGCGGGGACTGCGGGGTCGGATCGGTTCCGTCGAGCGTGTAGCGGATCTCCACGCCCGGCGTCGCGCAGCGCATGGCCACATCGACCGACCCGGCGAACGTGTTGACCGGCGGATCGAATTCCACGAGCTCGATGGGCGGGTAGAAGGGTTCGAGACGGAGGGATCCGCCCGCTTCGCGCGCGAATTCGACATCCGGCGCCGGGAGCGGGACCGGGTGCCCGGCGACGCGCAGGGACCGTGCCCCCATCGCGATGCCGGCGGGCGGGCGGCCCGGCCGTTCCACGAGCAGCAGGGCCTCCGCCTCGGCCGCCGCTGCATCGAGATCGAGGGCGCCGCCCGCCGCGGGCCCGGCGGCGAACCGGATCCGCCCGCCGCCCGCCAATTCCACTTCGAAACCCGCCTCAAGCCCCGCCTGTGGCCCTCCGGACAGGGGGACACACTTTATTAAGTCTGTCCCCCTGTCTGCAGCAACGCGACCGGCACTCCCGACCGCGGTCATGGCGCCGGAGTCCCCCAACTCCGGCACCCCCCCGGAGCCGCCGGGGCTTGGCGCGCGGGGCTCGACCAGGGTGACCACGGTCTGGTCGCCGCGGCCCTCCCACGACGCGAGGACCCGTCGCGTGAACGCCATCGTGTCCCGCAGCTCCGGCCGGTTCAGACGCCATTCCTCGCGCGCGGTCTCGGCATCGCCCTTCGATTTCCGGTCGAGGTCCGGCGACGCCGGATCGAACTCGTAGCGCAGAGACGCCGGCCCGAAATGGCGCAAGGTCACGTTCGGCCATCCGGGATTGTGCGTGGCGATCGTCCGTCCGGGCGCGTCCAGCACCACGCGGCGGTCGGCGGCGGGGATCGGCGCCGTCGCGCGCCGGAGCCAGTCGAGCCGCGCCACCGGGGTGTAGATCTCGTAGGGAAGCTCGTAGCGATGCGCCGCGTCGGTCGCGATGCGGTCGACGACCACCCACAGCGCCGGCTCGCGCACGAAGATCACCTGCCGCGTGGCGCGACGGACGTCGGTCACCGGCGGCGCGCCGAGGTTCCGCAACCGCATCGTGTTGTCGCCGCTCCGGAACGGCGACTTGTAGATCCGACCCGCGCGGTTCTCGTAGACCCCCTCGAAGAGGCCTTCCGCAACGTCGAAGCGCGGCGACGTGTGCCAGCGCCCGATCGAGAGCCGTCCGTCGCTGAACGAGAGGTACGCCGTCTTCGAGCCCGGGTTGTCGACCATGCCGGCGTGCGCGTTCTGGCTGCGGCCGTCGACGAAGACCGAGGACCCGTAGAAGAGGTGCCGTCCGAACGCATGCACGCTGAAGGCCGTCGCATCCTCGGCCGGGTTGCTGTTCGGGGTGCGGGCCGCGTGCATGTAGAAGAAGGGCGCGTCGCGATCCCAACTCCCGCGCATCAGGAACTCGCCGAGGTTCGGCATCACGTCGGAGACGTGCCGCGGCGCGCCGTGCTCCCCGGCGCCGAAGACCGTCCCGAGCACGCGCCGCACCTCCGGCTCGGCGACCACCCGCGGCGCCTGCGTGTCGATCGACTGCGGGCCGAACACGCCGTCGACGCCGCCGACGTAGACCTCGCGCGCGTCCCGGAAGCCGTCCCGGTTCTGGTAGCCGTCCGCCTTCACGTGCCGCACCCAGAACCGCACGTTGCGGTTGAAGCCCTCGAGCAGTTCCGCCTCCCATTCCGGCGTGAACCACGGTGGCGGCGCCTGGCGCCAGAGCCGGAGCGCGCCCGCCGTGCGCTCGCGCCAGACACCCTGGTGCCCCTCGTCCACGTACTCGAGGCTGCCGCCATCGGGCAGGATCGTGAACACGTAGGCCGACTCGAAGCCTCGCCGCGCCTCGCGCCCCGCCCACCGTGCCGGCAGGAACTCGGGCAGGAGCAGTTCGTTCCGCGCGTTGAAGCCCAGCCCCATCATGTTCCAGTTCTGGCGCGTCGTGCGGGCGACGAGGATGTTCGGCGCCAGGTACTCCTCCTGCAGCCGGATCAGCATGCGGGCGAGTGTCGGCGCGGGCAGGTCGCGCGCCAGCGCCGGCTGCTCGATCGCGGTCGCGCGCATGCGGGACACCCACCCGCAGACGAGGCGCGGGATGATCGGATCGTAGTACCGCAGGTTGTTCGTCGACGCAGCGGCGGCCGCCGGCCAGTTCATCGCCCAGTCGTCGGCATACTCCGCCCACCTGCGCATCAGCGCGGCATCGCCCGTCATCGCGTACGCGTCGAGCAGCACGTCGCGCAGGCCCTCCGTGCCCCCGTCGTTGCCGATCGCCCGGCCGAACCGGCGTTGAAACTCCAACCCCACGGACTTCCCGTGCCCGACGGCCGGGTCGGCGGTGACATGGCCCCAGTTCACGGTGCCTGGCGGCCCCACCCTCGCCCGCAGCACGTACCTGTCGCCAAGGTCGTGACTCGTCACGTGCGCGATGCCCTGCGTCGCGCCGGCGATCCACGCGTCAGGCGGGCGCCGCGGGCTCATGAACTGCCGCTCGTCGTCCGTGAAGGCCCCCACCGGAATGCCGAACCGTTCGGGATGCAGGACCTTCTCGACAAAATGGTCCCTGTAGGCCTCGAGCGCCTCGGCGTGACGGCCGGCGCGGAAGTGCGCGACCGCCGGGCCGACTCCCCTGGCCGAGGGATCGAGGATCCGGAAGAAGTTCGTCGCCAGCGCCGCCAGTCCCCCGGGCGAATTGCGGACCGCGAACGCCTGCGCCCGCGCGGCCGCGTCGGGGCAGGGCGGAAGCTCGAGGTCGATGGTGACCGCGTTCTTCGGTTCCGGCGAGCGGATCTCCAGCGAGCGCGTGCGATCCCCGATCTCGCGGCGGCGGCGCGCCCATTCATCCCGCAGGCGCTCGATCGACGCGTCGAACGACTCCACCCGGGCCGCCAGCTCCGCCCCGCCGGCACCCGGCGCGCGGGCCAGCGCCTTCAGGCGGTCGAGCAGGTCCCTCTCCGCCGCCTCCTTCGTCCGCCGCAGGGCCGCCGTCTCGATGTCCAGCGCCTCGGCCCCGTCGGCATCGCCGCGCGCCGCCGCCTCCTTCCGCAGCGCCGCGCGCGACCGGCCGTCGGCGTCGAGTCGGGAGACACGGCCGGCAAGGTCCCGGCACGCCGCCGCATCGGCCCCGTCCCCGCGCTCCAGCGCGACCCGGCGCAACTCGCTGAACGCCGCGCCGCGCTCCTTCTGGAGTCGCGACGTCTCCGCGCGATTTGCCTCCTGCTGCGCCTCGAGCGCGCGGATCGTCTCCCGCTCGCGCCCGGCGCGGACCCGGTACGGAACCGGCTCCGGAAGCCCGTCGGCGGCGCGGAGGGGGATGGCGAACGAGGATGCCAGGATGATCGTCCACACCCGGCGGATGGTCCATTTCACGCTTCGCTCCCCGTCTGCCGCCGTCCGTGGATCGCCGCCGCCGCGACCACCGGTCGCGGCCACAGCGGCCCGTCCCCTGCCGCGCCGCCTTCTGTGGCCGACCCCGTCGTGTCCGGCGAAGCGTGGCGGGATGGTCGCGGCATGGCCTGCGCCTGATCTCACTCGTACGGCAACACCACGGGCTGCTCGTCGCGGAACCCGATCCGCGCCCAGGAAAGGAACCACGTCTTGCCGCGGTCCTGGTTGGCTTGGAAGAACAGGTGGACCGCGCCGTCCGCGTCCTCGAAGACACCCGGGTGGCCGGTCTCGGAGGCGTTCCATTCGCCCGGAGCGCCGTTGGGAATCAGGGGGCGGTCGGACAGGCGAGTCCATTTCACGCCGTCCGTGCTGGCGGCGACACCGACCTGTTGCGGCTCGTTGTTGTAGCCGCCGGCGTAGAACATGAAGAGCCGGCCCCCGCGGCGCAGGATCGTCGGCGCCTCGATGCACTTCCTCTCCCACGGCAGTTCCGGCGCAAGGATCGGGCCGTCGCGCAGCAGCTCCCACGACGCCGGGCCGAGATCCGAGGCGGCCGCCGCCGCCGCGACGCCGACCATCTGCGTGGTCATCGTGGGGTCGCGCGTCGCGAAGTAGAGCAGCAGGCGGCCGTCGTGCGGAAACAGCTCGGCGTCGATCGCCCGGCCGGAGGTCCACGCGCCGGTCGGACGGAAGACCGGGTTCGCCGCGTGGCGCTTGAACGTCACGCCGTCCTCCGACACGGCATGGCAGATCGCGTCGCGCGGGCCGTTGCCGTAGGTCTGGTAGACGAGGTGCACGCGGCCGTCCTTCACCAGCGCGCCGGGAGCACACAGGCCGTTGCGGTCGCATTCCTGCTCCGGGCGAAGTTCCGCGATCTTGGTCCACCGCACGAGGTCGCGGCTTTCGGCGATGCCGATCGACCATCCCTTCGGCGCATTCGCCGGCGCGAGGTTGGTGGCGAACGGCGGCAGCGAGAAGTACATGAGGTAACGGTCGCCGAACCGGATGACGCTCGGATCCTTCGAGAACGGCCGCCCGAGCCGCGTCTCGTCGCCGTAGCGCATCGGCGCGTTCAGCACCGGGTTCGCCCCCGGCCCCGCCGCAGCGATTGCCGTCACGATCCCCAGCCCCGCCGCCATCCACCGGACACGTCCGCTCATGGTTCCACCCCCTTCTCCCCGGCTCCCGGACCGCGGCCCGACCGTCCACCGATCCCCGGGACGGCGCGAAACCCGAACCCGGAAACGCCCCCGGCCGGCTTCACGGCGCGGGGGTGCGGATGCGGATCCTCCGGTAGCCGGCCTCGTCGTTGTGGTCGGTCAGCATGATGTGGCCCTCGATCTTGGCCCCGAAGTCCGGGTGCTTCGCGAACTTGCTCTGCGCGATCGCGGCCTTCACCACCTCGCTGCCGAGATCGTACCCCAACACCTTCGCGCCGTTGAGCCAGTGCTCGACGTGCACGCCCTTCACGACGATGCGCGACGTGTTCCATTCGCCCGCGGGCTTGAGGGGCTTGTCGGCGGCGGGCGGCAGGACGTCGTAGAACGAGGCCGTGCTGCTTTTCGCCCCGAGCTTCGCCCACTTCTCGGCCTTGTCGTCGATCATCTGGTATTCGTGCCCGGGCGCCGAGGGGCGCGCCTCGGTGACGAAGTACTTCACGCCGTTGTTTCCGCCGGGCGCGACGCGCCACTCCCATTCGAGCTCGAAATCCCCGTACTTCCTCTCCGTGACGATGTCCCCGCCCTTGACGCCGGCGAGTTTCCGGAGAACGCCCCCTTCGACCTTCCATCCCTCGCCGATCGGTTTCGTGCCGCCGTAGGCGCGCCATCCGGCCAGGGACCTGCCGTCGAACAGCTCCGTCCACCCCTCGTCCGCCGCGCCCGCCGCCTGCGCGCCGATCGCCGCCGCCACCGCCGCCGCCATCCACGTCCGGTTCATCCGCGTCCTCCCGCGCCGCGCCGCGGCGCCGTTGCGTCGGACAGCATAGCGGGACGCCCCGCGTCCGGCGAGCCGCGCGACCGCGTGGAGTTCCATGTGCGTTCTCCTGCTATAGTGATGCGCATGAAGCTCCATTCCGTCCCCATCGCGGCCGCCGTCCTACTCCCCCTCCTTGCCGTCGCGGCGCCGCCGACTCCCTGGCGCGACCTCGACCCCGCGCGGATCGAGGCGGTCGCCGCAATGCTGCCCGACGCGCCGCGCGGCCTCGGTGCGCCGGTTTCCGACCGCGCCGCCTGGGGCGCCATCGCCACGAATCCCGCGTTCGCCCGCGTCCCGCGCGATGCGGCCAAGCTCCTCGGCCGGCCGCTCCCGGCCTGGAACGACGACCTTTATCTCGACTTCTCCCGCACCGGCGCGCGCAAGCCCGGGGAACGCATGATGAGCGCGCGGCGCGGCCGCCTGACTCCGCTCGTCTGGGCCGAGGGCGTGGAGAGCCAGGGACGGTTCATCCCCGAGATCGCCCGCATGCTCCGCGAGTATCTCGCCGAACCGACCTGGACCCTCGCCGCCCACGACCGCGGCCTCGGCTCGTTCCGCGGCACCGCCTACGAGATCGACCTCGCCTCTTCCGCGACCGCCTTCGAACTCGCCCAGGCCCTCTGGCTCCTCGGCGACCGGCTCGATCCGGCCGTCCGCGCCGACGTGATCGCCGCGATCGAGACGCGCGTCTTCGCGCCGTTCCGCGCGACGCTGCGCACCGGGAAGGGCAACGGCTGGATCCGCGCGACGCACAACTGGAATCCCGTCTGCCTCGCCGGCACCGTCGGCGCCGCGCTCGCGTGCCTCCCGGACCGGGCCGACCGCGCCCTCTTCGCCACCGCCGGCGAGCGACATTCCCGCCACTACCTCGACGGGTTCACGCGCGACGGCTATTGCAGCGAGGGCATCGGCTACTGGAACTACGGCATGATCAACTACGTCCTGCTGCGCGAGCACCTGCGGCAGGCGACCGGCGGGAGGATCGACCTGTTCGAGGACCCGCGCGTGCGGAACGCCGCACTCTTCGGTCTCCGCATCGAGATCGCCGACGGACAGTTCCCCGCGATCGCCGACTGCCGCTCCGGCTCCGGCCCATCCGCCGAGATCCTCCGCTATTGCAGCCTCGCCCTCGGCCTCGGTCTGCGCCGGCACGAGGCGGCATGGGACCCGATGTCGCCGCGCAACCTGACCACCGCCATGATGGAGGTCTTCGCGAAGCCCGCCGCCCCCGCCGTTCCGAACGGCGCAGCCGGCGACTCGCTGGGCCTTCGCACGTGGTTCGACGAGGCCGGCCTGCTCGTCTGCCGGCCCGCCGCGGGCGAGGCCGCGCGCCTGGGCTCCGCACTGAAGGGCGGCCACAACGCCGAGCATCACAACCACAACGATATCGGATCCTATGGGCTCGTTCTGAACGGGCGGTTCGTCACCGGCGATCCGGGCGGACCGAGCGTCTACACCGCGCGCACGTTCTCGAAGGATCGCTACACACTGCCCGCGCTGAGCTCCCTCGGCCACCCCGTTCCCCGCATCGCAGGAGTCCTCCAGATCCCCGGCCGGCAGGCGGCGGCGAAGGTCCTGCGGACGGCCTTCACGGACGCGGCCGACACGCTCGCCCTCGATCTCGCGTCCGCCTATCCCGTGAAGGGCCTCGCGCGGCTCGAGCGGACCTTCGTCCACACCCGCGGCTTCGCGCCGTCGCTCGCGGTTCGCGACGAGTTCGCCGCGGCGGAGCCGGTGGAGTTCGAGACCGCCCTGACGACACGCGCGAAGTGGAGGCGAACCTCCGACACGACGATCGAGTTCGACGCCGACGGCACGCGGGTCGTGGCGACCATCGAGGCCCCGGACTGCGGCTTCGACATCTCCGGCGAGACGCTCGAGGACGAGTGTCACCCGTTCGACCGCATCGCCCTCCGGCTCCGGAAGCCGCTCGCCTCCGGAGCGGTCACCGTCACGTTCCGTCCCGCGGCGGCGTCCCCGGCGCCCTGAGCGGACGCGCCGCCTGCTCGTGCCAGAAGAGCCCGCGCAGCGGCACGGCACCGGATTCGACGCCCGTGACATTGGCCGGATCGACGTCGAGCGACGGCCAAACGAGCTCTCCGCGGAGCTGGGCCTCCTCGTTGTCGTAGGCCCCGAGCCGGTTCGAGTTGCAGTCGAGCCACAGGATGACCTGGTGCCGCTCCGCCTCCGGCACCGCGGCGAGGTGGCCCGGTGTCAGCAACGCCCGCCCGATGCGCGAGGCCCGTGCGCCGAAGCGGCCGGGGATGGTCCGCGAGCCGCCGTGGACGCCGCTGTAGGCGGTCGTCATGTTCCACGCCATCGCGCCGGAGAACCAGAAGGTCCAGCCCTCCTTCAGCGCCTCGTAGCCCATGTCGCGCGGCCCCTTCCCCTCCTTCGCATGGCACGGCACGCAGGTGCGCTCGAAAATCGGACGGATCTGCCGGTGATAGCTGACCGGCTCGACGGGACCGCACTCGGGCTCCAGTCGCGATGGCGCGCGGCGCATCGCCAGCGGCGGCGCGGCCGGCGGCGAGGCACGGTGCGGGTCCTCGTGGCAGCCGAGGCAGGAGAGCTGCTCGCCGGGGTGGACGAAGGCGACGGATCGCATCGACTGGATGGCCATGAAGCGCTCGTCGAGCACCTGGAAGATCAACTGCTTCGCCACCGGCGCCTCGAAGTGCGCACTGCCGTCGGCCTCGACCGGCACGATGCCGAGCGGAATGCGCGGCGTGTTCTCGCGCTCGTAGCCGATCATCGGCTCGCCCATCGCATGGTTGGTCTTCGGAACGGCCTGCACGACGCGCAGCCACTTCGGCTTCAGACCCGGCGGGAACGGGAGGTCGGACTCGGCGACGTTCATCACCGCGATCGTCGCCGGCGGCGCGGCCGGCCGCTCCGCGCACCGGACCGCGGGCGGAATCACCGGCGGGCGGGGCCGGGCGCGGAGCGGAACCGGGTCGACCAGCCGCAATCGCTCGTCCTGCGGCCCGGGCAGTTCACGCAGGCCGACGAGCAGTTCCTGGTTGCCGAACCGGTCGACGAGGACCACGTCCTCCCACCGGTTGCAGAGGATGAAGTCCGCGTCCAGCGGCCACGGCATCCCGTACTTGTAGTGCCGCCGACCCGGGATTTCTGTCTCCGGGAATGGTTCGTCCGGCGTAAAGCGGCGAACCTGCGACATGTGGCGGTCATCCGGCACGCGCAGGTCGAGCAGGCAGAGCGACCCGAACACCTCGCCGTGGTGCGGCGCGGCGGTGAACGCGAAGAGCGGCGAGCCCGGCACGGCGCGGATGCCCATCTCGACCAGCGGCGCCCCGCGACGGCTGTCGATCTCGTGCCCGCCCTCGACCGCCCACGGCTCGTGGTCCGGGAACGTGTGGTAGGGATGCGGGTAGTTGCCGTGCGGCGCACGCGGGTTGGTGCCGTCGGGGTTGCAGACCCAGTGCCGCGTGCCGAGGCAATTCTCGCGGTCGACGTAGTCCCAGCGCGTGAAGGCGAGGCGGCCGTCGTTGTCGACGGTCGGATTCCACTCGGCGGTCTCGAAGTAGCTCAGCGCGCGCAGGTCGCTCCCGTCCGCGGCGACGGACATCATCGTATAGTTGCGGACCTTGAGGTACGCCGCGAAACAGCGGATGTAGCCGCCGCGCCGTTCGGACACGAACGCGACGCGGCCGTCCGGCAGCCAGCACGGGTCGAAATCGTTCCACGCGCCGTCGGTGATCTGTCGCAGGTCGGAACCATCGGCGTTGACGCGGAACAGGTGGAAGCACGTGTTGGTCTCGTAGGCCCAGCGGTGCTCGCGATTGGCGGTCCAGGCGAAGACAATCGACCGCCCGTCGGGCGCGAGGTCCGGCGTCGCCACCGCGCCGTGGTCCAGCCGCTGTCCCTTGAGGGGCCCGTTCTGCACGACGGACTCCGCGAGCACGTTCACGACCTCCGGCCGGCCCCTCAGGTTGCGGACGACGCACAACCCGCCGCCCGGCAGCGCGTTGAAGCCGAAGTACTGCGTCACGAAGTGCCCGCCCTGGATGTCCGCGGTGACCGGGTTGGACCGCGCCGATCCGGCGAGCGTGCCGCGCGCCGCGCAGAGGATCGCGTCGAAGTCGAGGCGCGGATTGGACATCGCGATCCGACGCCGCACCGCGCAGGCGGCGAGGTGGAGGCCGCGGTCGCCGGGCGCGCCCGCGACGGCGTCGCGAAGCCGGTCGAGGTCGGCGCGGGCCGCCGCCCACGACGCGGCGCCGTGGGCGGCCCCGAGATGGGCGAGCAACGCTACCGCGCGGCGCAGCGTCGTGCCGGCGGGGCCGCCGTCCGTGTCCCAGACCAGCGAGTGCCGGTCCACCACCTCGCGTTCGAGCTTCGCGCGGTCCGGGCCGCCGCCCCGGCTCTCCGGGTAATCCCGCCGGTTCCAGCCGTCGAACTCGCGGTTCCACGCGCGCAGGACCTCGTCGCGCACATCGTCCGCGCGCACCGTGCCCAGCCCCAGGCGGCGCGCGGTCTCCATCAGCGCCGCGCGCAGCAGCGCAACCTCCTCCGGAGGCGGCAGCGGCTGGAACGCCGTCGACATGCCGCCGGCCATGCCCTCGCCCGCCGGACTGCGCACGATATGCGCCCGCAGCGTGCCCGCGCGATGGGCGGCGGAGGAGTCGGCCAGGGGGGCCGCGGGATCGAAGCGCCATTCGGCAAGGATCGCGTCGCGCGGCGCCTCCGCGGCGCCGGGCGGATGGACGCCGCTCAGGATCCGCACGTCGTCGAGAAGCCCGTCGCATCCGAAACCGCCCTCCGAGAGGCCGCCGATCGCCAGCGGACCGGCCACGGGCCCGCCGCCGCCCGGCTTCATCGCAGCTACACCCGCCTCGGCGCCATCGACGAAGAGACGCACGCGCTCCGCCTCCATCGCCATCGCCACGGAGTGCCACCGACCGGTTGTGAGGACCGCAGCGGTGCGGAGGTGGTCCGGGGTTCGCCCCGGCAGGTAGGCATGGAGCCGGCCGTCCTTCGGCGTCGTGAAGATCTCCCAGTGCGTGGCGGAGGATTTCGGCTCGTTCGCGGCGAGGATGTTGTAGCCGCTCCACGAGTTCAGGCGCACGCGGCATTCGACGGTCAGCGGCGCCGTGCGGAACGCAGGATCCGCCGGCACGACCAGCGCACCCTTCGCGGCATCCCACGCGCCCTCCCCCGCGCCAGCGGACGCCACGGAACAGAGCGTCCCTGCGGCCGCCCCCAACCATCGGTTCCGATCCACGCGGTCCTCCTGAGCCCCCCGCCCCCGCAGGACGGACGCTGGCCTGCGGGCGAGCGTATCACGCCGACCCTGTCGTTCAACGAGGATTCGGCCGGCAGGGCGGATTCGGCCGCATCGCGTTGACAACCAACCAGTCAACCAGTATGATACTGCCGTGAATGCGACCATCGGCTTGTTCGAAGCGAAGACCCGGTTCTCGGAGATTTGCGAGCGGGTGGCGAGCACGCACGTCGGCGTCACGATCACCCGCCGCGGCGAGCCGCTGGTTCGGATCGATCCGATTCCGGAGCCGGCGCTGACGATCCGCGAACGGCGCGCAGCCTACATGGCCGGACCGGGGGCCGACGACGCCGATGACGAGGCCGACTTCCAGCCCGCCGCGCGCTCGCGGGAACGGGTCACGTACCGGATCGAGGGTTGATCCCGTGGCGCTCACGCACCTGCTCGACACCTCCGTCTTCTCCCAGCCGATCAAGGACCATCCCGCGGAGACGGTTCTCGACCGCTGGAGCGCGATTCGCGATTCCTCGCTGTGCACGGCGGCCATCTGCCTCGCCGAGTTGTTGCAGGGACTGCGGAATCGCGAATCGGAGAAGTACTGGCGCCGTTACCGGGGGCTTCTGGAGGGCTGGTACACCGTTCTCCCCTTCGACGCCGCTGCGGCGGACGCCTTCAGCCGGCTCGCGATGGAGACCCGGCGTCAGGGCCGGACCCGGCCGGTCGTCGACCTCATGATCGCGGCAACGGCGCTTCGAAACGGACTGACCCTGGCCACGCTGAACGTTCGCGACTTCGCCGGCATTCCCGGGCTTGTCGTCGAAGATTGGTCAGCCCCGGCGCGTGCGTAGGAACCCGGCGGTCTCCCGGGCGGACCGCGACTACTCCAGCACCGCGCGGCGGATCGCCTTCAGGTAGGCGCCGTCGGGGTCGTCGCGGCACGGCACGAGCCAGCCTCCCTCGCCGATCTCGTTCCATGCGTAGATCAGCGCGAGCCGGTCCTTCGTGATCTGTCCGGGGTTCGCGTCCATCCATTCCGCCAGCTTCCGCATGTAGCCCTCGAGTTCCTCCGGCGTGCCGCGCGCGAAATGCTGGGAGACCCCCGAGCCCTTCCCCAGCCCCTCGCCGTTCTTCGCCTCCCACGGACGCCGGTCCCACCCCTGGGTCGCCACCGGGATATAGGGCAACGCGGGCCGGTCCGTGCGGTTCCACACGGACACGTTCCAGTCGACCAGCAGCTTGTACGGATGGATCTCCTCCAGCCCGAGGCCCTGCGTCGGCTTGGTGTTGTAGGCGGTCACAACCTGGTACCCATCCTCCGCCTTCACGTTACCGCAGCCGGCAACCCACACGCCGGGGAATCCGGCCTTCTTCGCCGCGTCCTGGAGATAGACCAGGCCGTCCCTGTCCGACCCCTTCGGCGAGAAGATCATGATCACGGGCCTGCCGTCGGCACGCAGGTAGCGGGGATGTCGGAAGTAACTCTCGATCCAGAAATCAGCAGCCTGCTTCCACGCGTCCGCGCCGACGATCTCGGCGCCGGCGTGGTTCGCGACGAGCAGGCAGAACTCCATCCGGTCGTTGTTCTTCGCCTCCATGAACAGGCGCATGGGAAGGTGCTTTGAATCCTCCGCGATCGCCGCGGCGTTGAGCCCCTTCCTGTTGTCGTGCCAGTACCAGCAGAACGAGAAGTAGGCGATGCCATGATCCGCGGCCAGAGCGATCTGGCGCTCCATCAGTTCGGGCGTGTCGTCGCGCCAGCCCCAGACCGGAGTGCGGCCGGCGAACTCGGTCGCGAGCTTCTTCGTGAAGTGGGTGGGCATGCCCCGGGCCCACGCGTTCGACTCCGAACCGTCGTCGTAGGGGCTCCTGCCCGACCATCCGGCAAAGTAGTAGGCGCCGAGCTTCATCCGCGGCTTCGCCTGCGTCCCCTCCGCGCCGCACGCGGCGGCGGCGAGCCCCATCAGCACCGCCGACAGAGCCCACGCCCTCCCGCTTCCGTTCGTCGTCATCGGGATCCTCCTTCGAATGCTCCGGTTCCTACGGCGTCGCCGGGCCGGGCCCCCGGCCGCGGACCGCGCCCGGGATCGCGTCGGCGATGGGCCGCATCCCCCGGTCGCCCCAGCCCGGTCTACTCGATCCCGAGCCGCTTCTGGATCTGCTCGAGCGAGACGCCCTTGGTCTCCGGCATCACCTTCAGCACCCACAGAAGCTGGCCGACGCAGCAGAGCGTGTAGAAGGCGAAGGTGTGGCCGCCGGACTTCGCCGCGATCATCGGGAAGGTCCACGAGATCGCGGCGGCCATGATCCAGTGCGTGAAGCTGCCCAGCGCCTGCCCGCGCGCGCGGACGCGGTTCGGGAAGATCTCGCTGATGAACACCCAGATCACCGCGCCCTGGCCGAAGGCGTGCGCGGCGATGAACACGACAAAGCTGGCGAGCAGCAGCATGCCGCCCGTACCGGTGTAGAACGAGTACGCGACGGCGCCGAGGCTCAGGATGTAGCCGACGGACCCCACGAGCATCAGCCTGCGGCGGCCGAAGCGGTCGATCACCGTCAGCGCCGCCATCGTGAAGACGAGGTTCACGAGGCCGATGAGCACCGATTGCAGCAGGGCCGACTGCTCCCCCGCGCCGCCCATCTTGAAGATGTGCGCGGTGTAGTAGATCAGCGCGTTGATGCCCGAGAGCTGGTTGAACGCGGCGATCGCGACGGCCAGCAGGATCGGCTTCCTGTACTTCGGCTGGAAGAACGGCTCGCGCAGCGAATGGTGCTCGACGTCGATCGACGCCCGGATCTCGGCCAGTTCCGCCTCGACCGTTCCGGTGTCGGGCGCGAGCCGCCCCATGACCGCGCGCGCCTCGTCCGTCCGCCGCTGCGCCACCAGCCAGCGCGGGCTCTCCGGCGTCAGGAAGAGCAGGAAGAAGAACGCCGCGGCCGGCACGGCCTCGACGCCGAACATCACGCGCCACTCGGCCGAGCCGAGACCGAAGCCGGCGACGATGTAGTTCGACAGGTAGGCCAGCAGGATGCCGAGCACGATGTTGAACTGCGTCACCGCGACCAGGCGCCCGCGCGCGGAGGCGGGGGAGATCTCCGCGATGTACATCGGCGAGACGACCGAGGCGCCGCCGACGCCGATGCCGCCGATGAACCGGAAGAAGAGGAAGGAATACCAGTCCCACGGGAACGCGCTGCCGACCGCCGACACGAAGTAGAGGACCGCGATCGCGACGAGGACCGCGCGCCGCCCGAAGCGGTCGGCCGGCCGGCCGGCGATCAGCGCGCCCAGGATCGTGCCGATCAGCGCGCTGGAGACCGTGAACCCGAGCTGCCCGCTGGACAGGGTGAAGACCTTCGTCAGCGCATCCGTCGTGCCCGAGATGACCGCGGTGTCGAACCCGAACAGCAGTCCGCCGAGCGCGGCGATGACGGTATTGGCGAGGATGTACCGGTTCAGTTTCATGGCGTCCCCCGGCTCATCGGACTTCCGACGCCCACGCGCGGTAACGCGCCTCGATCCCGGCGGCCTTCGCATCGCCCTTGTGGAAGAGGAAGCGGTAGCGGAAGGTCGCGGACTTGCCGGCGGGGATCACGAAGGGATCGTCCTTGTCGGAGAACTTGAAGGACTTGATAGCGAACGGGTTCACCGCGAAGAGACCATAGGTGCGCGCGTGCCAGCCCGTCGGGTGACGCGGGTTGGAGGGATGGTCGAGGATCGCGATGCCGACGGTCGCCCCGCCCAGCGGTCCGCTGGCGTCGCACCACCGGGCGCGCCGGCCCCAGGCGTCCTTGCCGGCCAGGCCGTCCGAGTTCACCAGGCTCCCCGCGCCGGGCGGGTCCACCTGCAGCGACGTCGCCAGCCGGATGGCCATCGAGCCTTCCTTCGTGTCGTTGAAGGCAACCTCCCCGTTGGACGCGAAGATCGTGACGGCGAAGTCCATCTCGGCGCCGTCCGCGGCCGCGCGGAACGCATGGGTACGGGTGTCGGTGCAGACGACCGCATCGCCCGTGCGCCACTCGTTGCTGACGGTGAAGCAACCGGCCTTCGGGTCGATCGAGACGAGGCCGGCGTGGACGATCCGCTCGCCCTTCTTGTTGCTCCAGAAGTCATGGCCGTTGACGTTGCCGTGGGTGAACCAGAGTCCGCGATGGTGCGGGTGATCGGTCTTCTCCCCCTCGACGGTCCGCATCGGGTAGTTCCGCATGACGTTCGTGCCCGTCGGTCCGATCAGCGGATCGAAGTGCGGGAACCGCTCCGCGAGGAAGTTGTAATCGGTGAAATGCCGTCCGCCGATCGACACGCGGATCCGGCCCTCCTGCTGCTCGAACGCGACGCCGTCCCCCGCCGCCGCGCCCCCCGCGATCCCCGCCGCCAGAAGAACCCCCGCGATGTGCGTCTTCATGGACGCGGAGTGTAGCGCGATCCCCCGCCGCGGGCCATCGCGGAAAGCGCGGCGCACGGCGGCGCGGAAGGGAGAACTTGCCGGGGGCAGCCCCGATCGTTAGCCCGTTTTTCGCCACTCGGCCATGGGATGGTTGCGAATGGCCGAAAAACGG
>CAYODK010000008.1:18812-64721 GCA_964402695.1 uncultured Verrucomicrobiota bacterium | reverse complement strand
ACCCCGTCGCGTCGGCCTGAAGGGTGTCGACCATCGTGTACTTGGCCGTCGAGATCGTCCCGTTGTTCGCCAATGTGGCGCTGACCCAGTGGCGCAGCGGACCCTCTTCCTCGGGCAGCCCCAACCGCGCCCGCAGGTAGACGTCCACGGCGGCCGACCGGCCGCCAGCCACGACCCCGGTCCCGACCTTCGCCTCGGCCGCCCAGTAACTGATCACGACCCCGGGGGATTCGATCACGTTCCCAGGGAACCCGTACCAGAACAGGTACCGCCCGTTCGCCACGGCCAGGGACCACCCGCCGCAGTGAAGTTCCGGCTGCCACTCGCCGGCTCCCCGGTTCGTCACGAACGAGAGCGCATCGTCGTAGTGGGGCCACGTGGCAGGGTCATCTGTCACTTCCTCGTCGCTGTGGTCCGTGTCGGTGTCCCAGTTCGCCTCCCGGCTCAACCAGACCTCCGCCCCCACCGTCCACACCAGGCTGGTCATGATCGGCCGCATGCCGCTGTACCCGTACCGGCTCGCGCCTTCCCCGGTCACGTGGCGATACTCCGTGTGGTCCAGGTAGTCCGCCGGCAGGCCGTTGGTCGCAAGGAGCGCCATCCAGTGCCACTTCGGCGGCCAGGTCAGCACGTTCGTGACGGTCACCACCTGCGTCGTCACCGGCGCCGTAGCGTTCGCATGCACCGTCGTCGCCCCGACCAGGATCTGCGTCTCCGTCAGGCCCGGGTGCGCGTCCTGCCAGGCGTCCAGATCCATCGGCATGACAAATGACCCTGCCGCGCCCTTCACCCACGTCTTCGCATGCACCAGATTCGAGAACGCATCCCGGTGCAGCACCACCGGCGCCGCGTCCGGCCCTGCCGAATGCACATCCCGCTCCGCGGCCGCCATCCAGGCTTCCCATGCGATCCGGTCCTTCGCCGACAGCCGCACGACCGGCGTGTACGTCGTCCACGTCACCGCCGCGATCGACGTCACCGCGCCCTCGGCCCGCGCGAAGAAGCTCGTCTCCATCGAGGCCCCGTCCAGGACGCCCCCGTGCAGGTAGACCCGCTGGTAGTCGTGCGTCCAGACCCCACGCACGCCCCCCGTCCACGTCTCCGTCACGATCTCCCGCCGCACCTGCATCGGCACGTTGCTCACCGCAGGCATGTTCGTGACGTGCGAGTAGCGGTAGACATTCGTCGTCGGCCACAGGCCCGCCGAGAACTGCCCCCGCGCCCCTAGGATGCCGATGAACATCGCCAGCGCCAGGCCCCACACCTGGCAGGCCCGCCTAGAAGCCGTCGACATGGATGTCGTCCGCCTCCAGGTCGAAGTACTCCGCGTCCGCCGGCATTCCCGCCGACAGCCCCGTCTCCCACGTCTGTTGGGCGATGTAGGCCGGCGGCGTCACCCCGTCCCGGTACACGCACAGCCAGCGCGTCGGATCCCCCGTCCACGTGCTCTTCGGCCACGCCTTCCCAGCCACGAACGCGTAGTTCCTCGGCCTCGGGATGAACCGGATCGACCCGCGTCCCACCGCGATGTGCTTCCCGTCCCCCGTGAGATTCAGGAGCGGCTGCAGCTCGTCCACCAGCCGCGCGCACCACGCCTGGATGTCCTCGCCCCTGGCCGGCTTCGAGATCATGCCCCGCCCGGCTCCGGATACGCGCTCGTATTCCAGCCCCCCGGGCGGTGCTCGAACTTCGCCGTTCGCAGCATCAGGTTGCCGTCCGGCTCCACCTGGACCTCCACGCACATCCACGCCTTCTCCGTCGTCGAGCTCCCCATCACGCAGCCCATCCGCGGCCCGCCCGTCTCGAACGTCGAGCTCCCCGAGGTGTACGCCGCCGCCATCACCAGTGCCTGTTCCTTCGCCGTCGGCACAGGCCGCCGGCGGGCGAACTTGTCCTGCGCTGCCTCCGCGAACGACTTGTTCAGCCACTTCCTCCACACCAGCCGTCCCCGCGGCTGTTTGAACACCTCGTCCGTCCCGAACGTCTCCGACCAGGAATCGCCGTTCGCGTTGTGAAACTGGTCCTTCGGGACTTCCTGCGTGCTCCCCTCGAAGCTCCACTCCTCGTCACCCGCCCGCCGCGCCGGCGGCTCCCCCCGCGGCCCGCCATTGTCCGGCGACGTCCACTTCAGCTCCACCGTGTCCAGGCCGTCCGCCGTCGTCGGCGTGATCGAGCTCAGCTCAAGCAGCTCGCCGTCGAAGAACTCCCGCACCCCCCGCGCCAGGCCCCGCTCCGCCGCCTCCTGAACGCCCCGTCCGCCGTCCGCCTGGTACAGGTCGACGCGGCCGCTCCCCTTCGTCGTCAGCGATTTCTGTCCGCCAGGCAGCTTGATCCATCTACCCATGGCCCCGTTCCTTCGTCCGCTTCACGATCCCGCCGTAGGTCTCCGAGTACATCCGGATCGCCCGCCGCACCGCCTCTGCGCCCCGCCTGCACGTGCCCTGCAACCGCATCGCCCGCACCATCTGCAGGTCGATCATCGCCGCCGGCATCCCGTCCCAGTACTCGCCCCACGGGATCCCCAGCAGCTTCCGCGCGATCAGTCCGCACTCGGCGATTCCGTGCTCCGGGCTGGATGCGCCGCCCGGATCCTCGCCAGCGTTGCCTCCAGCTTCAGCATCGCCGGCTCCCGCGCTTTTGGGCGCAGGCCCATCAGCGCCATCCAGTCCCGCGCCAGGCGATCCGGATTCAGGTCCTCCGCCGGCGCCGCCTCCTCAGCGACCAGGTCCGGGAGGGCATTCGCCGTCGTACACGCCCGCATCACGGTGTCCTTCCGGCCCTCCCCCCACAGCCGCAGCGCCGCCAGGCCAGCCACCAGCGCCATCGCCTGACCGACCCCGGGCTCCGGGTCCCGCCCCCCCGTCACCGCAGCGACCGCCAGCCGCGCCCAGTACCTCGCCGCGTTCGTCGGCGGAGCGATCGACGTCCCCAGCGCGGTCCGGTACGGCCCCAGCGCCACGCGCGCGGAAAGACCCTCGATCTCCGCCTCCTCGCCCTCCGCCGCCTCCACGGCTTTGGCGGACGCCTCCAACTCCGCCAGCTCCTCCGGCGTCGCCCCCGCCGCCCGCAATTCCGCAAGATGCCGTTCCACGTTGTCGCGGAACGGCACTTCGGCCGACGAGCGGATGGTCGTCGTCTTGATCACGGCCTAGTAGTCCGGCGACGCCGGCGGATCCTCGTGGTAGTGCGCCTCCAGCGTGAACTCCGTGCCGTCCTCGTTCTGGTCCCCCGTCGTGATCTTGTCGATCTTCGGGCTCGCCGCCGTCGCCGCGCCGCTCTGCTCATCCGGCAGCGAGTACGTCGACAGCAGCGTCCCCTTGATCGTGATGTTCGTGCGCCCCCCCAGCATCTTCCCCTGGCCCGCGGCGAACTTCCCGTCCTCGTCCATCTTCTCGATCGACCGCGACTCCTTCGCGATATCCACCCGCTCGATCAGCGCCCCCGTGATCGTGATCCCCGAGGGAACCGTGCATCCGTGCTTCAGTGCCATGGTCGTCCTGCTCCTGTCTTCGTTGCTCCGCGCTAGCGGCGCTTCCCGTTGATCGTAGGCGCCCCGTAAGTGCCCGACGTACCCTCGCCGCTCGTGTTCGCTCCGCCCGTCGCCGTCTGCGTCGTGCCGCCCGCGCCGCCGCCCGTGGCGATCTGCTGGTTCCCTCCAGCGGCGTTATAGAGGTTGAACGTCGTGTTCCCGCCGCCGTCGGACGACGACGATGACGACGCATCGATTTCCGAGACGCCCCAGACGATGCCGCCCGCCAGCGCCGTCGCCAACGCCCCGTCGCCCAGCCGTGCCCATGTGACGCCCGTCGGGTTGTAGGCGCTCACGATCTGGGCATCCGTCTTCCCGCTCGTCTGCGCCAGCAGCACCCGCTCCGCGGCCGCCAGCATGCGTTCCTGCGCCGTCGCCGCGCTGATCGCCGTGCGCGTCAGCGGGGCCACCTGCTCGGCGCGCACCCAGACGCGCGTGCCCCCCGCCTCGTCGATGCGGACCCATCCATCCGCCTCCGCCGCCTCATAGGCACGGTGGACGCTGATCCCCGTCATCGGCGTATGCATGCGACCGTCCCGGCTCGCGCACCCCGTCGCCGCCAGCGCCGCCGCCGCCATCATGATCGCCATCGCCGTCGTCTTCATCGTGCGTCTCCTTCTTTCGTTCATCAGACTCGTCACGGGTAGATGAACTTCAGCTCAGCCCGGATCAGGAAGTTGCTCGTGCTCTGCCCGGTGCCCGGATGGTTGAAACTGAAGCTCAAGCGCGAGGTGGAAAGTCCGAACGGGTACGCAAGCGTGTTCGTAACAGTCTGCACACCCCACCCGTTGGAATGGGCGACAGTCCCATTGGTCGGATTCAGCGTGAAGAACGTGACGCCCTGTTCATTCGAGACAGCGTGGTGAAACCGCACGTAGTACTGGCGCCACGGCTCCGTCGCCAAGTTTGCCCACGTCGTCCGCAGCAGTACTCCCGTGGCTGTCGCGCTTGCCGGAGGCAGCCAATCGGCGTTGCAGTATGCGTTCGTCACGAAGGCATATCCGAGGCCAAACAGCCCCGGAACCACCGCAACTGACACGCCCGAGTTCAGCCGGTAGGACGGTCCAAGGTTGATCCACGCCGCATCCGATTCCGCCTTCAGATAGTCGTTGCTACCGAGCAGCGCAATCGTGCCCAGTGCCAAGGAAGTCCTCATATTTCCCGCGTCGTCGATCGTGCCCTGCCGGACGTGACCCGAGTCCGAGTCGTAGACGACCAACCCGCTGTAGCCGATCGTGTTCGTTCCGATGCGCGGCACCATGCCATCAGTCCACGTCGACGCGGCCACGTCGGCCGTCGCCGCCGTGCCCAGATTCGTCACGTCCGTCGCGGAGTGCTCATGCCCCGGCGACGTCCACGGCACCGCCGGCGCCGCGATGGCCACCAGGCTGTTGGTCCCCGCCGTCCAGTTCGTCGCCGCAACATCCGTGTAGCCCAGCGCCGTCGCCGACAGCCCCATGCCCTGCGTCCACGTTGCACCGTCCGGCGATCGCTCCAAGCGGTAGCCCGTGATCCCGTCCCGCCGGTCCCACGTCAGCGCGACCGCGTTCGACTCCGTCCCGCCCCCCAGCGCGATCGAGTTCGACGCCCACGGCGTCCTCCCCGACGCGTTCGTCCCGCAGATCCGGAAATAGAGCGTTGCGGCGTTCGTGTACTCCCCCCCCGTCGCCGCCCCCGCCGCGAAGTTCGTCGGCGCCGCCCAGGCGTGGATCCCCACGTCCCCGGCAAAGTAGGTACGGTCGTAGAACGTGCCCGCCGCCGCCCCCAGGGCGCCCGCCACGGCCACAACGATCGCCAGTCCGGTACGCATCGCCATCACTCCCCGAAGACCGCCACGGTCACGCCATCCGAGTTCTTGATCCGGACCTTCTTCACCCCCGCCTCCGTGAACTGCTCGATCACCAGGCCCAGGGTTTCCGCCGTCAGGTACGTCTCCTCATCCGGAGGCGTCGTCGCCCCAGGCTCCACCGCGATGTTCTGGACGAGGACCCGGATCTGGAACACCAGCATCGCGTCCCCGGCCGGCGGCGTGCCCCACAGGACGAGGTACATGTCCTTCGACGCCGCCGATCCGAGGTCCGTCCCCAGCGCCGTCGTATTCAGCGCCAGCCGCGCCGACAGCTTCCCCGAGCCCGGCGCCGCCTCGTTCCAGTCCCCCGCCAGGTTGAACTGCGCGTGCGCGCTCACCGCCAGGTCCGCGTGCGCCGGCGTGAACACCGAATCCAGCCCCAGCAGGAACGAGAGATTCGAGTCCAGCGGGAAGGCGT
Source organism: uncultured Verrucomicrobiota bacterium (assembly GCA_964402695.1). Lineage (GTDB taxonomy): Bacteria > Verrucomicrobiota > Kiritimatiellia > PWTM01 > PWTM01 > VGWF01. Next base: position 58,925 of record CAYODK010000008.1, on the reverse strand, counting down.
TGTTCGCCGAGTCCACCAGGTGCAGCCGCAGCAGCGCCTGCTCCCCCCGGAACAGCCGCGTCGGCGAGGCCACCGGCCGGCCCGTCGAGTCCACCTCCAACGAGGTCTGGACGTTGATGTAGATGTCGATGATCCGCCGGCTAGCCATGTGCGCTCCTCAGCGTCTCGATGCCTTCCATCGTCCGGAACGCGACCTCCGCCACGCAGAACCGCGGCTCCGTGTCCGCGAACTGCACTTCGTTCCCCGCCATGATCCACACCTGGTCCTCGCAGATGTGCCGGCCGAAAATCCCGTCATGCAGGTCCAGCAGCTCCGCTGCCTTCGCCTCCGCGCCGCCCTTCGCGTCCTCCACCACGATCACCGCCGACCACCGGCCCTCCCGCTTCACCGGCGCGCTGTTCCCACGGTCCCCGCGCCCCTTGAAGATGTAGATCAGCGCCGGCAGCTTCAGGTCCGGGATGTCCCGGAAGAACTCCGCCTTCTGCACCTTGTGCAGCGGGTAACGGCGGACGTCCTTGAAGCCCCCCAGGGCCTTCCCCAGGGAAACCAGCCCGTCCCACACCTGGAGCGTCGGGATCGGCACGTCCTCACTCCCACTTGAACGTGCAGCCCTTGAACACGCCCTGCAGCTCCGCCGCGACCACGCTGCGGTCGCCCTGCAGCGTCTGCCCCGGCTTCAGCGCGATCGTGTGCTCCCCCTTCGACGGCAGCCCATCGATCGGCTTCCCGTCCTTCTTCACGATCACCGCCGCCAGCCACGCCTTCCCGCCCGAGTACTTGCCCATGGTCATGCCCCCAGTTTCTTCGCCGCCAGATGCTCGCCCAGCTCCAGGATCTCCCCGTCCTTCGGGAAGAACGGATCCGCCTTCTGCTCCACGCGCTTCCGCAGCACGAACAGCGCGTGGAACTCGCCGTCCTCCGAGTAGCCCAGGATCCCCATCCGGTTCTCCGCTTCCTTCCCCAGCACGAACAGCTTCCGCCCGCCCAGCGCGAACTCAGCAGCCGTCCGGCCCTCCGCCTCCTCCGAGATCGGGATCGTCAGCGCCTTCGCCCCCTTTGAGTAGGGGCTCTTCCCCGGCGCCGCGATCGTCCCCCCGAACTGCTTCTGCGCCGCCGCCACGTGGTCCGAAAACACCTCGATGCCATCCGGCCCCACCGAGCGGACGTTGATGCTCCGCGCCACGTCCCGCCAGAACCGCCGGCCGCCCTTCGCCCGCGCGTTCCGCTGCGCCGCCACGGCCGTCCCCCGGCCCCAGGCCAGGACGAACCCCTGCCGCGCCGGCCCCGACAGCTTCCCCGCCAGCCGCATCACCAGCGGCCCCAGCGTGTCCTTGGAGATCGTGAACGCCGCAGGCATCAGCCGAAGCCCTCCAGATCCGACCTCGTGAACTGCGGCTCGTTCCCGCTCACCAGGATCGCCTCCGCCCCCGCGGCCGTGTTCTCCGCCGCCGCCACGCCCGCCAGCGTCATCTTCCCCGCCGCGATCGACTCCAGGTGCCGGCGCGCCGTATCCGCCGCCTCCGACACCTTCTTCGGGATCTCGCTCCCAGTCCCCCGGCGCCACGCCAGCTCCTCCGCCAGGTCCAGCGCCAGCGCCTTCACCACCCGCAGCGCCGACGTGTCCGCGACCGGCACCTGGTAGCGCCGGCCCAGGAACGAGTTCACCAGCGCCTCGACCCCGTCGAGATCGGCGTCCAGGTCCGCCTGGTCCGCCGGCAGGTCATAGAGGCGGCTGAAGTTGTCCTTCAGCCGCCCCTGGAGATCCGCGCTGGTGATGTAGTCCGCCATGACCGTCGAAGATCAGTTGCCGGCGGGGCGCCGGGTGAAAGGAGGGAAACCCCCGGGCGCCCGCGCCGGCCCCCGATTACAGGATGCCGCCGTACACCAGGTGCGGCAGCGTGAGGAACGAGGCCCCCCGGGCATCCGTCCCGTAGAGGTACTCCTTCCGCATGAACACGTTCTCGTCCGTGTCCCGGTCCATCCGCGTCAGCTTCGGCTCCGCCCGCTTCTGAACCGCCACGCCCTTGATCCCGGCCTGCTCGCCCAGGATGAACCAGTAGTCGTCGTAGTCCCCGACGAGCCGGCGGGAAACCCGCAGCTCGCACAGGCCCTGCGTCCGGTTCTGCACCGCCGCCGCGCCCACGTTCTCCGCCCCCGCGACGTTCGTCTGCGGCACGATCGCGACCGTGTTCTTGACGAGGTCCCACGCCGTGGACCGCATCTTCGGCCCCACCACCAGGTACCGCGGCGCGACCGCCATCGGTTCGCCGTTGTGCCCGACGTAGGACGTCATCGCCTGGATCGCCGCCTCGAACGTGGCCTTCGCCAGCGCCGAGGTCGTCTTGTTCGAGATCGTCGCGGCGCCGTACTTGCGCGTCGTCCCGAAGAACGCGGCGCCGTCCGCCCACAGGCCCGCCACGCCGCCCACCAGCGCGTCGATCGCCAGCTTCGGCCACAGCAGCTCCGCGTTCGCGCCCATCACGCGAACCAGCGGCGCATACAGGCCGTACTGGTCGTCCAGGATGTCGTTGCGCGGCACCGACACCGTCGACTCGAAGTCGTCGTTCACCACCGTCAGCTTCCCGCTGAGGATGTTCTGAATGACGCGGTCGCCCACCCACTTCCGCATCGCCGGGATCTGCCCCAGCCAGGCGTGGATGCTCGCGGCGCCCGTGCTCGGCACGATCATCGCCAGCTCGGCGACGGTCGGATCCTCCGGCATCTCGCGCTCGCGGCCCGCCTGCATGCCCTCCGTGAACGCCGTGTTCAGCGTCTGGAAGAAGGCATCCATATTCTCGCGATTCAGGTCCATGATCTCGTTCCCTTCCGAAAGGGCCGCCCCGTGCGGCCCGAAGTTCCCTGGTTCTCCGGCCGCCTTACTTGATGTCTTCGACCACCGTGTTCGTCACCGTGCTCGCGATGAACACCAGGCTCGTCGCGTTCACGATTGAGAAGTAGCCCGCCGTCACGCCGTTCGTCTGAACGGCGAAGGTGTTCGCGGCGATCTGCCCCGGCGAGGCGAAGCTCGCCGCGCCCGCGGCCCCCCGCGGACCGGTGTCCACCCAGACCCCGTCCGAGTCGACATCGACGATCGTCCCCGCGGCCACGTCATAGGTCGCCAGCGCCGCCGTCGTCACCGTCTGGTCATCCGCGACGTAGCACGTGTCCCCGATGTTCGCGTCCGTGAACGAGCCGCCGTTCGCCCACCGGAACACGCCCCGCCGCACCGTGATCGCCCGCGTCGAAGAGTAGGAGGCCGCCGTGTTGTCGCTCTCGGTCTCCGCCCGGCCGACAACGACGTAGCCAGAGGCATCCGCCCCAGGCACCGCAGCAGCGCTCCCGTTCTCGCAGACGATCGAGCCCGCGAAGATGTGGTTGCTCGCCTGCGTCAGCGAGAGAAACTCCCCGCTCCGCATCGGCGTATCCCGGTTGTCCGTCAGCGCGGTCGCATGCGCGAGAATCCCCACGCTCACGGCCGCCAGCGCCACGGCGGCGATCGCCGCGTGGTTGGTGAACAGGTTCCTGGTCGTCTTCACTTCTTCTCTTCTCCCTCGTTGCTCTTCCGTTTTCCGTCTTCCGTCTTCCGTGCGGCGTCAGCCGCGATTCGCCGCCGCGACCTTCTTCGGGTCGATCCCGCACGTCCGCGCCACGCGCTCCAGCGCCGGCGACACCGCGCCGTCCTCCGGAACGACCGGCTGCGGCCCGCGCTGCATCGGCACGATCACCGGCGCCGCCTTGCTCCACTCCGTCAGCGCCGCCAGGTCCAGCCCCTTGAACCAGGCGCTCTGCTGCATGGCCTCCGTCAGCTTCCCCGCCGACTGCAGGTCCGCCACGGTCCGGTCGAACTGCGCCTTCTCGAAGCCCGCGATCTTCGCGTTCGCGTCCGCCAGCGCGGCCTTGTCCGCCTTCGCCGCCGCCGCCAGGCTCACGACCAGGCCCGCGGCCTTCGGCAGGCCGTCGCCGTCCGACAGGCCCAGCGAGTCCTTCACGCCCTGGACGAAGTCGGCGGCTTCCTTGCGCCCCGACTCGATCGCGGACAGCGCCGCGGCGAGGATCGGGTTGAGATCGGGGTGTTCCCCGGCGAACGCTGCGGCATCCAGCTTCAGCAGTTCGATCAGCTTCTTCATGACGTCCATGGTCGGCTCCTCGTTGGTTCCACGCATCGCCGGGGACATCCGTCCGATCGTCCGCTCGCCCACTGCCGCCAGCGCATCCAGGTCATTGATCGCCGGCACATTCGTCAGCGCGAACGAGGTCAGCCGCAGCGGAGGTTTCCGCAGGCCGCGCAGCACCGGCGAGAAGTAGTTGTAGATCGCGTCGCCCGCGCTGCTCAGCAGCTCGCGCGCCCGCGGCGCCCACTTCTCCACCACCGCCCACAGCTCGCCGTTCTCCTCCGTCAGCCGCACGAACCCCGCCGCGCCCTTCTCCGCCAGCAGCGGTTCCGTCCGCACCAGCTCGGCCTCCTCGATGCCACGCAGGTCCGCCAGCACCTGCAACAGGTGTTCGCAGTCCACGGGGATCGCCTCCCCCTTCATGCGGTGGTAATCGAGGATGCTCTGCACGTCCTCCCGGGTGAGCTCGCCGGCGACCTGCTGGCCATCGATCGTCAGGCTCAGCGGGCCGGGGCGGAACACGCGGAAAGCGACCGGGACGCCCGCGCCGTCACGACGGACCGCGGCCGCCTCCGTGCGGAGGATCAGGCAATCGGAACTGACGTTCCCGAACTTCACGCCGGCATAATCGCCCGGCAAGTCAGGAATCGTTCGGCGGTTTTTTCGGGATTCTTTTCCGCCTCACCGCCGCCGGTGCTTCCCGCGCCGGCGTGGCCTCTCTACCGAACCGCTGCGCCCGGCGTGGCCTCCCGCTGCGCGTCCCGCATCGCGGCCCAGCACCGGTGGTATGCGCGCTCACGGACATCGTGGCCACACACCGTGCTCTTGAAGTTCGAGTAGTTGATCTCTTCCGCCAGCCGGGCCAGCACCTTTCCCCAGGTGATGTTCCCGATCGAGACGCGCCAGAGGTAGTCCCTTTTCGGCGTCCGCTCCACCTTCGGCGCCTTGCCGGCGATCTCCTCCACCAGCCGCGCCAGCGCCCGGATGTCCTCCTCGAACCGCGCCCGGACGAGCAGGTGCCCCGGCCGTTCCAGGTCCCGCACCGCCGAGAAGAACCCGAGCTGGCAATGGAGCCACATGGCTACAGCATTTCCTCGAGCCCCGCCCACGCATCATCGCGCGTGGATCGCGCGCCGGCCGGAGTCGCCTTGTACTCGGCCCAGCGGTTCCACTCGGCCGCGCGGTGGTCGCCGTGGTCGATCACGCGCACCTCGGCCGACCCGATCCGCCACGGCCCGTCGCCGGTGATCTCGCCCTGGATGAAGTGGAACGGGTGCCGGCCGGCGGCCTCGCGCCAGTAGACGTCCGCGAAGGCCAGGCCGCCCGGCACGACGAACGCCTCGGCCATGACGCGGTCGTTGACCTCGTCGATCCGGATCGCGAGCGGGAGCCCGCGCTCGATCGCCTCATCCAGCTTCATCGTGCCACCTTCACAACTTCATCCAGGCTGCGCCCGTCAGGCCAGCGATCGTACCCATGACTTCGGAAAGTTGCCAGCACCCGCGCCTTCTCCGCGGCCGACGAACAGTTGATGCTCACAAGGTCGTCGAACAGCGAGAGCCCGTTCTTGAAGATCGTCTCGTTCGCGGAATACGGAGCGCACCCGCGCCACTCCGAGATGCCCGTCCGGCGCCGGCTCTGCACACCAGCCTCGCCGTCGTCCACCTTCCCGAACTTGTCGTCCATGTAGGAGATCGCGTCCAGCCTGGCCACGACCTTCGCATCCCACACCAGCCCCGCCTTCGCCGCGCCGGCCGCCTTCTTGATTCGCGTGAAGAAGTACGACGCACCTCCGGTCCCCAGGTCCGCCTCCGGGCTCATCCCTCCCATCCGGATCCCGCGCCGCAGCTTGTCCGTCGTAGGCGCCATCTGCCCGCCGGAGTTCAGCACCTGCTCGATCGTGCTCTCCATGTCGCCGTTGGTGATCTTGTGGTGGACCCTGTACCCCTTTCGGAACTCGTCCCACTCCTTCCCCTGCAGGTCCGGCCGGAAGGTGTACTTGCTGCCGTGCCCGAATGCCTGGTAGCGCCCGTCCGGGTTGTAGCCCGGCAGCTTCGTGATGTCCGTCCCGATCATCACGCTCAGTTGCGTCCGCATCTTCCGCACCCGCTCCGCCTGGTCGCCGGCGCCGGCCGCGGCCGCCTTGAATGCGTCGTAGCCGTCGCGCCGGTGGTAGGCGATCTGGTGCAGGTAGAGCTCCTCCCGGTCCAGCGCGCTGCTGCGGTCCTGCGGCACGCCCAGCTTCCCCAGGGCCGCGTAGGTCCGCTTCACCGCCTCCAGGTCCTGCCCGCCGGCCGCGATCTCCATCGTGTTCCGGAGCGCGAAGGGCACCTTTTCGTCGTCCGGCCAGTAGCGGACCCTGACCCCGTCCACCTCCGTGTCGTAGTAGGTCGCGCCGCGATAGATCACGTCGTCGGTTTCCCGGGCGATCCCCTTCGAGATCTGCTTCCCACGGACTTCCTTCCCAGCCTTCCACTCCAGCCCGCCGGCCTTGTTCTTCGAGATCCGCGGAGGCTCTGCGAACCCGGCGAAGTTGCCTTTCGTTGGAGGGTTCCATGTCGCCTTCAGGGACGCCTTCGCCGCCGTCGCGCGGCGGATCTCGTCCACCCACGGATTGTAGTGCGCGTCGAAATCCGCCAGCGCGGAGGGTGCGTAGTGCCCGGCCTGCACGGCCGCTGCAAGCGCGGTGCGTGCGCTCTTCAGCGCGATGTCCACCTCCACCGCACGGCCGATGTCCTTTGGGTCGATCGGCTCCCCCTTGGCCGCCCGGCTCGCGATCCCCTTGATCGCCGTTACGACCTTGTCCGACAACCCGCCGTCCGTCCACTCCGGCTTCAGTCCCTTCGTGCCGATCGTCGCCGTCACCTTCTTCGCCGCCTGGCCCCGCAGTTTCAGGATCGCCTTCGTCACCGCGCCCCCGGCCCGGTTCGTCTCGTGCCAGAATCGGACGTTGTGATCCTCGATCGCGTCCGCGTCCGTCGGGATCTCGAACCCGTTCAGCCGCGCCGCCGCGATCGTCTTCACCATCTCCGGCGTCAGGTCCCCCGCCGGCGCGGCCGCCAGCGCCGGCGCCGCCGGATCCGCCGCCGCCGGCTTCCAGTTCGCCAGCCACTTCAGCCGCGCCTTCAGCGTCGAGGCCAGCGTCGCCGCCGGCTCGCCCGTCATGCCCGCCTGCCGCACGAGCTCGTCGACGTCCTTCAGCTTCACCTTCCGCCGCAGGATCCCGATCTGCTTCGCCACGTCCTCGTCCGTCACGCCGGCGAACACCCGCGCCGCCTGCGGGTTCGTCCCGTCGCGCAGCGTCCGGATCTCCGGCACCTCCCGGCCGAACGCGTCGCCCTTCGGCGTGCCCTGCGCCCGGAACATCAGCGCGCCGCCCTGGTCCACCCGCAGGTATTCCCTCGATCCCGGCCGCACCAGGATGTTGTCGAAGCCGAGGCCCGCCACGTCCCAGTTCGCGAGCCAGGCGTCGGCCACGAAGCCGCGCTTCACCGCCGGCACCCGCGCCGCCGCATCGGCCCGGCCGGCGCCGAGATCCTCCAGGCCGTCGATCATCTTCGAGGCGATCGCCAGCTCGCCGCCGAACCGCGCCAGCCGCATCTCCGGCACCGCCACGCCCGCCTTCGCGTACAGCCGGTTCGCGATCCACTCGTTCTGCACCTGCACCGGGTTGCCCCGGTAGGTCTTCAGCACCCACTTCTGGCCGCTCGCGTCCGTCGCCACGAACGCGCCCGTCGACCCTCCGATCGATTCGCCCGTCCGCGACAGCGTCGCCCCGAACGCCTCCGCGCCGGCGATCCCCGGCTCGGCCGCCTCTCTCTTCTTCCTTTCTGCCTCGTCCGCGATCTTTGCGTCTTTGTGTTTCCGGTATTCCTCCAGCCCCAGCGCCGCCGCCTTCGCCTCCCACGAGTCCCGCACCAGCGCCCGCAGGTCGGGATCGTTGATCGACGCGAAGTCCGGATCCGCGAACACGTCCGCCGGGTCCGAGGTGAACGTGAACCCGCTCTCGTTCGGGAGGAGGTTCACCGTCTGCCCGTCGTGGACCACCGTGCCGATCTGGTCCCCGTCCGCCCACTTGCCGCTCTTCCCGTTCGCCGGCGCGTCCGTGTCGAACGCGCCGCACCGGCAGCCGAAGTCCCAGGGCGGGAAGTGCGTTTTCCAAAACGGGTCGTTCTTCGGCAGCACCAGCCCGTTCAGCTTCGCGTGATCCATCCGCGTGCTGTCATCCATCTCCGCGACGTACTCGTAGTTCGGGAGCAGCTCCATCACCGCCGGATGCTCCGCGACCTCCCGCTGGCCCACCGCGTGCGCCATCGCCGTGTTCTGGCGCAGGATCAGGTCCAGCCGCCGCGTGCTCGCCAGCTCCCCGACCTTGCCGTCCTCCTTCGCCCCCGGCGCCGGGATCCCCACGCCCTGCTTCGAGAGGAACTCCTTCAGCCGCTCCCGCGCCTGCGCGTAGCCGATCTGGCCCCCGGCGACCAGGTCGACCTCCTTCCGCAGGCCCTCCAGGATGTGCGCGCTCGCGACCTTCGCCGAAAAGAACGACTGCGCCCGGATCCGCGCCGGAACCTTCAGCGCGATCTCCGCCGACGACAGGCCCGTCGGCAGGTTCACCTTCCGCTCCATGAACCGCCGCGCCGCCGAAAACGTGAGTGGATCACCGGCGAAGAGCATGCCAGTCAGGCCCCCCGGAGCGTTGCGCGGGATATAGACCTGGCGTCATGGCGTACCCGCGCTCTGCCTCTCACACTCGGCGGCGTCATGAACGAAACCATGCGCGAGACCGGGATGAGCTGGAAGGGGTACCTCCGAGCCCTGCCATACTTCAGCCCGACGGATACGTAAACGGGGCGAAGAAGGGAGCAGGAATGAAGATAGAACGTAGACCTCGCCAGTTCAGTCCGCCACAGCGGCGCACGATCCGGATGGGCAACCGCCCGCGCGAGAAGAGGCCGCGACGCCGACCCACAGCAGCAGTGCGCAGGCCCTTGCAGGGTTACGCTGCGGTCGAACAGCTTGTTAATAGGGCCACGATTAGCGATCAAAGAAGGGGTGGCGTGGGCACAACGATGCGAAAAAATAGGCCTCAGAACCCGCTTCAAATGCCCGTGCCGTGGCGAAGCCCGTCTTTTCTCTTGAGACTCCGCAGATATTGCGTAGCTTCGAAAGTTGAAGGCCACCTTCGGCTGGAACCGAAGGTGGCCCGTCCTAGGGTCGATCACGAACGCGTCCCGTGTAGGCAGCGTCGGAAGCCCAAGGAGCCTGTACGGCAGTACTACGCTCCCACAGCGGCACGCCGGCGTCAAGAGCGACGCGAGAAAGGCAGCCGTATGAGATTCATGCGGAAGCCTCATCTGCGCAGGCCGCCATCGCGGCGCTGGTGTTGGATGAGTGCCAGGCCGTCGGAGAACCGGCCGCGTCGTCGTAAGACGTTGCGCGTTCCCGTTCCGTAGTCTGGCAACAGCGGCCGCGCCGGGGATCTTCACCCGGCGCGGCTTGCTGCTCTGGCCCTGCGACATCATCTCTGCGCTCACGGCTCCCCGCAATGCTGGACCGCGGTCGATTCGTCTCCGCTCTTCGGCACGTCCCGCGCCGCGTCGTTCAGGATCGTCCGCACCAGCGGCCAGTAGCCCTGCTCGCGCCGGTATCCCGCCACGGTGCCCGACGCGACGATCTCCGGGTTCGGTCCGCGGATCACGCTCAGCGTGTACGTGTAGCTCCCCACCGGCCCCGGCTTCCCGTCGCCGAAGATCTCGAGTCTCGCCACGCGCTGGTTCTTCGTCTGGTCGATTCCGTGCGCCGTCACAATCGCCTCCACGCCTTCCGGTGTCCTCACCAGGTCGACCGAGATCATGCCGCCCGCCCCGGCAGCAGGCGGTAGTCGCGGACCGTCGGCTCGATGTTCCGCATCCGCGCGGCAATCTCCCGGATCGGCGCATAGCGCTTCATCGGCAACTGCCACGACTCCTCCTCGCAGCCCCATCCCCACTTCGGATGCGGCAGCGCGCCCTTCCAGTCCTTCGGCCGCGTCGCGTTGTTCCGGACCCACTCGCGCCAGCCGTCCGTCGTCAGCTCCAGCGCGGCCGCCGCGCCGCACGCCTTCGGCGTCGCCGCGCTCGTCCCGCTCCACAGCGTCCAGATCCCCTTCGCGTCCGGCGACAGGACGCGGTCGCCCCACATGACGCACAGCACGCCCCGGCCGTCGCCGCTCCACACGCACGGCACGCCCCGCCGGTCGCAGGCGCCGGTCACGTTGCAGAGGGAAAGCTGCGCCTGGGGAAAGGCGACATCATCGTCCGCATCGTTCCGGTCGTTGTTGCCCGCGGCGCCGAAGTCCGCCGGGCCGTCGTCGTCCGCCAGGAGCTCCGAGTACCCCGCCGTGAACCGCTCGAAGCCCGCCATCGCGAACTGCCGCTGCAGGGCGTCGTCCCCGTCCCACGCTCCCCAGGAGCGGGAGACATAGTCCGGCTGCTCCGCTTCGATCGTGTCCAGCAGCCACGGCTCGCAGTCCTGGATCCACCGGTTCTGACCGTCGAAGCAGCGCACGAACACCAGCTCCGTCTGGACGCCGGTGGCCGCCCGCGGCGCCGCGGCCAGCCATCCGCACCAGGCCCCGTGGGGCGTGCAGGCTTGACCGGCCACGGATGCCAGCTCCCGCCCCCGGATCCGGACGCCCGGCAGCAGATCCCGGTATGCCTGCGTGAACCCGTTCGGCCCCTGCGTATCGATCACCATGATCTTCATCGCGTCCCCTCCATCGACCCGGCCATAAGCTGCAGGTTGCAGATCTCCCGCACGTTGATCACCGCGCGCTTCCAGTTGCGGGCATGCCCCACCACCCAGTGGCACTCCCGGCACAGCGTGATCAGGTTCGTCTCCGCCGCGGCCAGCTCCGGGCACATCGCGACCGGCCAGACATGGTGGACGTTCAGGTTCGTCGCGCACCCGCACCAGGCGCAGAACGGCTCGATCGCGCGGTGCACCTCCATCGCCCTCCGCACCACCTGCGCCTCTCTGACCTCCGACGTCCGACCCTCGCCCTCCGTAGCCTTGGCGGAGGAGGGTCCGACCTCTGTCCGCAGCCCTCCGACCTCCGAGACCCACGCCTCCCCGTCGTGCCCCGGCGTCAGGTCCGCGTCGTACCCGTCCGGAACGCGCGTCGCGCAGCCCATCAGCCCCAGCACGACCGCCGCCGCCGCGCCGATCGCGCCGATCACCAGCCCCGCCCTCAGCATCCGCTTCCGTTCTTCGTGCGTCTTCACATCTCCGCTCCCGGCTCTCCGCTCTGCGCCTTCTGCGTCTCAGTGTTGCCCCGTCCGACTTTCAGGCTTCAGGTTTCCGCGCTCATCCCTTCCTGGGCAGCTCGCTCGCCTCCGCGATCCGGCCGTTCGCGTCGGCCGCGAACATCGCGCGCGCGATCAGGTCCTCCAGCGCCGAGGTGTCCATGTCCTCCAGCATGCCCGGAAGGTCGCCCAGGAGGACGTCCAGCCGGCCGCGCAGTTCCGCCTCGGCCTCCGGGCCGCCGCTCTCCGGCATCCCCGCCAGCGCCTCGTCGATCGCCTCCTGGACCGGCCGCAGCCACTTCAGGACGATCTCCGGGTTCCGCGTCACCTCCCGCAGCGCCGCCTCCGCGACCTTGTCCGTCGCGGCCTGTGCCGTCAGCGCCAGCGCCCGGCGCCGTACCCGCAGCGCGCGGGCGCCGCGCTCGCCGGCCATCGGCAGCACGCCCTCCGCCGGCGCCGCCTTCCGGGCGATCCGCATCCCGAAGTCCTTCTGCACGTCCTCCGGCTCCACCTCGTAGCCCGCCTGGGAGAGGTTGAGGATGATCTTCGACTTCTGCTCCAGGTCCTCGCCCTCCTCGCACTCGAAGTGCAGCTCCGGAACCGGCGCGCCCTCGCCGAAGTTCCAGAGCGTCCACGGCGCGAGGATGTCACGGCGCACCGTCGCCTCGATCTGCCGGCAGTCGCTCTCCAGGAGATCCTGGCGCACCGCGGCCTGGGCCTGGCCCTTCGAGAACCCGCCGGCATCGCCGGAGGTAGCCGTCTGTCCCAGCACCGTCCGCGTCTTCCAGTCGCCGAAGTACTCCAGCAGCCGGAAGTACACCTCGCCCTGGTTGCTGGCGCCGTCGAGCAGCTCGGCTTCGACGCTCTTCGAGAACACCGCGCCGCCGTCGCTGCCGAAGTTCCGCACCAGCGCCGCGATCACCGCCCGGTCCTTCTGCCAGGACTGCTCGTCGATCTTCGCCAGGAGGAACGGCATCCCGTAGCGTTCCACGAACCGCAGCAGGTCCTTGATGCCCAGGTTCGCGAAGCAGAACATCCAGCCCAGCGGACGGATCAGCCCGCCGCGCGCCACGTCGCCGCTCCGGGCCTTGTGGCGATGCCAGGCGAACTTCCGCGGCACCAGCGGCGCGCCCTGGGGCGTGTCCTTCGACACCAGCAGCGGCTGCATCGAGTTTGTGAACGTCACCGCGCTCGTTGGCACCGCCGAGAATCCGTCGATCGTCTTCCCGCCCGCGCCCCAGAGGATCTCCAGCAGGCTGTAGCCCGGCAGAAGCGCGCCCAGGAACTCCTGCACCGCGCCGTCGAACCCCTCGAACTCGTCGGCCGTCTCCGGCCGGTCCACGCCGCCGGCCGCGCGCAGCATCTCGTCCGCCTGCTCCGCGATCTTGATGGCCGCCGCGTCCTTCTCCTTGCCCCGCGGCGGCCGCACCCCGAAGTCCAGCCCCGCGACGGCCAGCCGGCGGACCGTCAGCGCGTGGCTCGTCTGGAAGTCCTTCTCGTCGATCTCCTGCGCCAGCCGCGCCTGCGCGGCCACGTCGCCGGCGTTCGCCGAGCGGAAGATCGCATCGAGCTTCGACGGCGACAGGCCGCGCGAGACATCCGCCTCGTAGCGGTCCGCCGGCTCCATCCGCACCAGCCGCGCCGTGATCGGCGCCGCCGCCGGATCCGCGCCTTCCTTGATCTCCCGGTTCCTATGGTCGTACAGCATGGCTTCTCTCCGCTCTCAGCTCTCCGCTCTTGGCTCTTCGCTCTCCGCCGTCAGCTTTTTCAGCGCCTCGATCGCCGCATCCCGCTCCGCTTGGTGCCGCTTCATCGCCTCGATCTGCTCCTCGTCCAGGCCGGTGCGCTCTGCCGCCAGAAGCGCGGACATCGTCGCGTCCCTCGCGAACTTCAGGTCCCTGATCGCGGCCTCGTACACGCCCGTCCCCAATCAGTGTCGATCAGTGCCGATCAGTGGTTTGGCCTGTCCGGCCATCGGCCCTCCGCCCTCTGACCTCCGTCCTCCGACCTCTGGGCCTCCGCCAGGATCCGCAGCGTGTCCGCGTAGGCGATGTCGATCAGCCGGTGGTCGAAATGCAGCGTTCCGCTCGTGTCCCCGCACTGCGGCCAGATCACTCGCACCCGCGCGTCGCCGGCGACGACGTTCAGTACGTCATAGATCTGGTCCGCCATCAGCCAGTCGACGTTCAGCATCAGGCGCGAGAGCAGGCCCCGGTTCCGCTTGCGGTAGAACGTCGGCCGCGTCGCGATCAGCAGCCAGACTTCGTCCCAGGTGTGCCAGTCGTCCGGCAGCGGCAGGTTCGCCCGGGCGCCGCCGTCCGCGTACCACTCCCCGCCGATCGGCACCCAGGGGAACACGCCCGAGATGGACATCGACGCCAGCACCGCCTCGCGCAGCCAGGGGTTGCCGCAGGCCGCCGAGAACGTCATCCGCGACCCGTCTGCAACCCCCGTGCAGCACACCCGCAGCGGCTTCTCCAGGTCCGAGAACTGCCCCGGCAGGTGCGCGTCCAGGAGCGCCCGGATCGGCTCGTGCTTCAGCCACGAGTCCAGCCAGGGGATCCGCAGCTTCCAGGCGAACCGCTCGCTCCGCATCGCATCGTCGCTCTGCGCCTGGAGGAACGCCTCCGCCTGCGCGGCCGTCCACCCGCTCGCGTCCATCGCCGACACCAGCGCCCCGGCGCTCGTCCCGATGCACGCCGTCGCCCGGATCCCCGAGTCCTCCAGTGCCCGCCAGATCCCGGCATGGATGTCCAACCCCGGCATCCCCCCGCCGCTCCTGACAAACAGCCTCCTCGGCCCCCGGTCCTCGCCCCCCGGCCCCCGGATCTCGGACTTCGGACCTCGGCCCTCGGACGTCGGACCTCGATCCTCGATCGTTCCCCGTCCGACCTCCGCCCTCTGACCTCCGACCTCTGTGCTCACGGCTCCCTTTCAGGACGCCCGGGACGGCCCCCGAACGGCGCGCAATAAATCGCCGAGTCACTTTTCCGCACTCCCGGCCGCCCCGGCGACGATCGGCCCGCCACGGGCGATTTCGCCAGCAGGATTCGGAGGGCGCGCAGCCGGCCCACGATCTCCTTGATCAGCCGCTCCGGCTCCGACGAGTACTTCAGCGGCGCGCCCCGCGGCCGGCCCGTGCTTCGCCGCGCCGCCCGGTCCCGGTCGTAGGCCCGATGGCACTCCCGGCACCAGGACTGCAACGGCCCGCTCGCCGTCCGCCGGCGGAAATACTGCTCCGTGGCCGGCAGATCCCGGTTGCAACGGGAACACCGCTTGGTCTCGACCGTCGCGCTCACCAGCGGGAATCCCCCAGGACCGCCAGCGGATCGGCCCGCCGCCCCGCCGCGTCATCCCCCGTGTGGTCCGGCCGCATCCAATCGCCCCGGCGGTCGTCGCCGCCCGCGGCCGCCACGCTCATCGCCCGCGGCGGCCCCTCGGCCTTGCCCCGGGCATAAAGCGCCAGCGCCGCCCCGAAGAACCGGTCCGCGTGCCCGTCCTCGTCGCTCGCCGCCACGTAGCGCACGTGCCCCGCCGCCGTTACCTGCTTCTCCACCTTGTGCAGGTCCTCTCGGACGTCGTAGTCGTCCGGGATCCGGAACGCCTTGTCCTGGAAGGCGCGGAGCATGCCCATCGCCAGCTCCTCCTTCACCGGAGCCGTGATCTGCACCTGCTCGACGCGCCACTCGCCCCACTTCCGCGCCGCCTCCTCCGCGATCATCGCGCCGATGCCGTTCGCGTCGATGCAGGCCCGGCGGACGTTGTGCTCCTCGATCGCCCGGTTCACCGCGTCCAGTTGCACGTGGAACGGCGCCTTCTCCATGACGTGGATCGCCCGCGTCATCGCCATCGGCCCCAGCTGCTCCACCATCCAGATCACCGACAGGTCGTGCTTCCGGCCGATGTCCATGCCCAGGTACACCGGACCCACCGCCGGCCTCGCCGCGCGCTTCCGGATGTCCTCCCACGGCATCTCGCACGCCGTCAGCATCTCGTAGGTCAGCAGGCTCCCCATGTCGTCCTGCGGGACGCACATGAACTCCTGCATCCACTGCTGCTCCGTCGCGCACCGCGCCCGCTGCGTCGCGATGAACTCCTCCGCCGTCGTCGGCGCGCGGCCGCGCTTCGCCGTCTCCGCGTTGATGCGGGCGATCAGGCCCTGCTCGCACGCCTGGACGATGTTCACCGAGTAGAACGACCACCCCATCTTGTTCCGGGACTTCGCGTCCTCGCAGAACTTGTTGAACAGGGTGTTCTTCCCGCGGTGCGTCGAGATCACCTCCACCTGGAAGCCCCACACGCTCGCCGTCGGCAGCGCGACCTGCCACAGCAGCGTCTGGTCCTTGTGCAGCGCGAACTCGTCCAGCACGACGTCGCCGCCCTTGCCGGCGAGCGCGTCGGGGTTCGAGGTCAGGATGTGGATCCGCGATCCGTTCGGGAACTCGATCACCTGCGCCGTGATGTCCCCCGGGCCGACGACCTCGACGTTCTCACCGTCCAGCCCCTTCGCCACGACGTTCGCCAGGCGGCACCAGCGCCCGCAGTCCCGCACGAACTCCTTCGCCGTCGTCAGGTCCCGCGTCGAGATCCAGCACGGCAGCCCCGGGACCTTCAGCGCCCGCCTGACGCGCCGGAACGTCGTCGCGTAGGTCCACCCGATCCGGCGGCTCTTCTCCGCCAGCTTCATCGGCGACTCGTCCCGGATCCACGCCCGCTGGTACTCCGTGAAGTACTCCAGCGAGATCCCCAGCTTGCCGGCAGAATCCGGAGGACGGACGTCAGCGGTCGGAGATCGGCCGGCCTTGCCCGTCTGACCTCCGCCCTCTGACTTCCGACCTCTGGACTTCGTCGGCATCGCTAGGCTCCCAGCACGCGCCCCATCTCCTCCGCGATCGCCGCCAGGTCCCGGTTGCCGGTCGCGTTCGCGGCCGTCGCCGCCTGCTCCGCCAGCCGCCGCGCCGCCTCGACCTTCTGACGGAGGATCACGGCGTCCTGGTCGCGCTTCCGGATCCCGTTCAGCGTGTCCATCAGCGCCAGGATCCGGTCCGGCTTCTCCGCGATCGCCGTCTTCAGGATCTCCGGGTCGAAGTCCTCCAGCACCTCCGTCAGCGCGTCCACCGCCAGCGCGCTTGCCGCGTCGGAAGCGATGGAAAGGGAGGCGTCGCCATCCGCCTTCGCCGCCTCGATCATGTCCCGCGCCATCTGCCGGCGCGCGGCCATCTGCTCGATGCGGACCTGGTTGCGCTCCCACTTCTCGTAGCCGAAGCGTTTCCACGTCGAAATGTTCTGCGGCGTCACGCCCTCGATGCCGTTCTCCGCGAGGAACGCGAGGATCTCCTCCGCCGTCTTGTTGTCCCGGATCAGCAGGTTCAGCCGCTCCCGCATCTCCTGCGGCAGCCGCCCGATCTTTCCCCGTGCCGTCGCCATATCACGCCCCCTCGCACTCGACGCACGGCACGCCGCGCCCGCCCGTCATGCAGCACGACGTCGCCCCAGGCCGGCCGCATTGCGGGCACTCCATCACCGTGTCTTTGATCGGGTCGTACAAATCACCGCACCGCGGACACGTCTTCAGGCCATCGGACCTCGGACCTCCGACCTCAGTCCTCCGACCTCCGACCTCGGTCCTCCGACCTCGGTTCTTCATACCAGCCCCGCCCCTTCGAGAAAGTCCACGCCCGCCGCCGTGATCGCCCACCGCTTGTGCGCCTTGTTCAGATCGTCCGGCCGCTCCTCCAGGAAGCCGCGGCCCACGAGGTAGTCCGCCTCCCGCGCGAACTCCGCCGGCACCGCGTCCACCAGCTCGCCCTCGCGCCGCGCGAACCGCGCCATGTGCTCCGCGTCGCGCGTGCCAGGGCGCACCCCGTAGCACTGGATCAGGATGCTCTCCCGCACCGTCTCGTTTCGGTTCATTGTTCAACCCCCGGCATGCTTGATCTTGTCGTCGAGCAGCAGCTTCACGCTCTGCGTGAGCCCTGCGACGGTTTCCGAGAGCTCGCCGATCGCCGCCGTCTGCCGGTCAATGGTCTTCTCCAGGCGCGCCGTCTCCACCGCGCGCTGTTCGCGCTCCATGCGGTGGTGCCGGTCGCACTCCTCCCGCGTCTGGAATTGCCGGGTGAAGCCGTCGAGCTGATCGTGGATGGCCTTCCGACCCGTCGTCTCCGCATTCAGGCGCCGCTCCATCTCCGCGATCCGGCCCTCGCGCAGGGTCGCCAGGTCCGTCTGAAGCCGGTCCAGTTCCTTGTCCCTTCGCTCCTCGCGCCGCTGCACCGCGTAGTACTGGAAGATGCTGAACCCCGCCCCGATCCCGCCCGCGATCAGGCTCCCCGCGACCATGCTCCAGATGTCCATTGTGCGTCTCGCTCCCCGCTGTCGCCCTTGTCTCCCTGCCCTCCGAAGCCTTGGCGAAGGAGGGTCGGACTTCGGCCTTCGCCCCGGATCGTTGCATGGGGTCCGCGGATTCATTCGGCGGTTTTTTTATTTTTCCGCACAACGATTCCGCTCGACGGGGTGTAGCGTGCCGGTCATGAGCAGCACCGCCACGTATGCGATCCGCCTCACCCTCGACGGCGCCGGCGCCGCGATGCGCGCCGTCACCGGCCTCTACAGCGCCATCAGCGGCGGCGCCCGCGGCCTCATGGCCGCCAACCAGCAGCTCTTCTACTTCGGCTCCAACATCGCCGGTCTCTTCCGTGGCGCCGCCAACGTCGGCCGCCAGGGCGCCGGCCTCGTCCAGGCGCTCGTCGGCCCCAACGAGGACTACGAGCGCGCGAAGCTGCAGTTCGAGCAGCTCCTCGGCTCCGCCGAAGCCGCCGACGAGCGCATCCGCGAGCTCTACGCCTACGGCAACAAGACGCCGTTCCTGAACCCCGACGTCCTCAAGGCCGGCCGACTGCTCCAGCAGTTCGGCGGCGACGCGCTCGGCGCCGGCGACTCCCTGGAGATGGTCGGCGACATGGCTGCCTTCGCGCAGACCGAGATGGCCGACGTCGCCTTCTGGGTTGCCCGCGCCTACTCCGCGATGCAGGCCGGCCGCCCCTGGGGAGAGTCCGCCATGCGCCTGATGGAGATGGGCCTCCTCACCGACGATACCCGCGCCAAGCTGGAAGCCCTCGCCGAAGGCGGCGCCAAACCGGCCGACGTGTGGGCCGGCTTCGTTGCCGGCATGGCCCGCGCCAGCGGCTCCGCCGGCCGCCTCGGCGAGAGCATGTACGGCGTGAAGTCCACGCTCTCCGGCATGTGGGACGAGATCAAACGCCTCACCGGCCAGGGCCTCTTCGACGCCCTGAAGGACGACTTCACCGGCCTCCGCGATTCCGTCCAGGCCGCGTTCGACGACGGCCGCGTCGAGAAGTGGTCCGGCCTCGCCTCCAAGGCGCTGAAGGAGCTCTACGCCGAGATCAAGGACAAGTCCGTCTTCGGCCTCAGCGCCGACCAGTGGATGGACGCCGCGCAGAAAGGCCAGTTGATCGACACCCTCTCCGTGGCGATCCGCACCAGCGCCTCCAACTTCGGCACGTTCCTCCTCGAGTCCGTCCGCGAGAAAGGCCCCGACTTCCTCTCCGCCATGGTCGGCGACAACAAGCGCCTCCGCGGCCTGCTCGGCATCGATCGTCAGGAGGCGCTCCGCGACATGGCCGAGGGCCGTGGTTCCTTCGAGGCTGCCGGCAAGAAGCTGGGCATCGGAGATCAGTTCTCCATGCTGCGTCACATCGGACGCGGGTCATGGGCCGACAACGGCAATGGCGACGTCACGGTGGGGTTGTGGCGCGCGTTCACCGGCGCCGACGGTCTCGACGCGAGGATCCAGGACTGGGCGCGCGGCCAGCGCGGCGCCGCCGGGCACCGGCCGGGGTCGATGGTCAGCATCCAGGATGCGATCGGCGGCGGCGACGCCCTTGCAGACCTCGTGCAGACCGTTGGCGGCCCCGGGTTCACCTTCGACCGCTCCGCGCTACGCACGCAGTCCGGCTTCAGTTCCGTCATGGGCGAGGCTGGCGCCGCCTTCGGGCGCGACTACGGCTCCGTCGGCGCCGGCGCCCAGGCGCAGATGCTCGACAACGTCAACGCGCGCATCGAAGAGATGAACGAGAAGCTCGGCGAGTCCGTCCGCCTCCAGGCCGACCTCGCCCGCTCCACCGTCGACGCCATCACCCGCCTTCGAGGAACGTTCTGACCGAAGCACAAACGAAAGGGGAGACCGTGAAGACATTGCCCTGCTTGTCCGTCCGTCAGCCGTGGGCCTGGTTGATCGTCAACGGCTGGAAGAACGTCGAGAACCGGACCTGGCCGACGAAGGTCCGCGGCCGCATCGCGATCCACACCAGCAGTCGCATGACGCTCGACGACTACCATGCCTGCCGGATCTTCATGCGCGGCCACGGCATGGACGTCGAGTTGCCCCATCCGCACGAGCTGAAGCTCGGCGGGATCGTCGGGATCACGACGCTGCTCGACTGCGTCCAGAGCCATCCATCCGAGTGGTTCACCGGCCCCTGGGGCTTCGTCCTCGACGACAGCGCGCCGTCCGAGTTCATCCCCAGCAAGGGCCGCCTCGGCTTCTTCCACGTCACCGACGCGATGGTGCGGGCCGGCAAATGATCGGCCCGCGCGTCATCACAGAGCTTTCGGCGGAGGCCGAGACCGATTGCCGGATCCGGTCCGTCGTTCTGCGCGTGCTCCCTGATCCGGCGGCCGGCACTCCGGCGATTGAGTGCAACGGTCTGGTCCTGCCCGATCACGACTACGTGTCGGAAAGCCTGGTAGAGATCCAGTGCGACTGGCAGGCGCTGGTCGACGCGCTGCGCTCCGCGGGGGCAGAGATCCGATGAGTGCCAGAATCGAGGACCGGATCAGAAAACTGCTTCGGCTGGGGCAATCGCCCTACGAGGCCGAGGCGCAACGGGCGATGGAGCTGGCTTTCGAGCTTGCCGCGCGGCACCAGATCGAAATCGAGGCCATCAACCTCGACGAGCGCGAGCAGCGCATCGTGTCTGCTGCGGTTGAGTGCGGCCTCCGGATGCCTCTGGAGAAGGCGCTCGCGCTGAATGTGGTCTGCCGGTTCTTCAACGTCTCCACCGTCCGCTGCGGCCGCAACGTCCAGTTCGTTGGGTTACCCGGCGACATCGAGATTGCGCGGTACGTCTTCGAGTTCCTTTCCACGACCGCCCGGCGCCTGGTCAACGAGCGGCGCGCGGAATGGCGGCACAGGTTCACAGAGAACCGGCGGCGCAACTTCATCTTCGGGTTCTACTACGGCGTCACGTCCCGGCTCAACGAGAGCGAGGCTTGTCTTCTGCCCGAGGGTTCGCCCACGGCCCTCGCGCTCGTCGACCGCGCAGCGGCGCGGGAGGACTTCATCGTCGAGACGATCGGCAGGACACACTCGCTCGCCATCGCGCGCCCCAAGCGCAAGGATCCGGACGCCATGGTCGACGGCTTCCTACGCGGCAAGCAGACGGAGATCCGGCCGGCGCTCGGCCGCTCCGGTCAGCCCGTCGCCGCACTCCAGGCGTGATAGGGCAGGATCGCTAG
This sequence comes from uncultured Verrucomicrobiota bacterium, assembly GCA_964402695.1. Lineage (GTDB taxonomy): Bacteria > Verrucomicrobiota > Kiritimatiellia > PWTM01 > PWTM01 > VGWF01. The sequence goes on along the minus strand of CAYODK010000008.1, from coordinate 37,995 downwards.
TTGCCTGCGCCTCCGGGTGCTAAGGCCGACAAGACATGGGCGCTTTTCGGCCTCGCCGTACCGTCCAAGTCCACCAACACATCGACATCGACATTGGCGATGTAGGTTCCCGGCGTGCTGATGTTGACCGAATCGTGCAGGGTCAGTCGGACTCGACGCGGAGACAAGTCTGGAATCACCGCCGCCCACCCGGAGGTCTTGCGATCAAGGTCCAGTGCGCGGATGCTGATAGCCGCGTTGGTAAGGTGTCTGGTTTCTAGTCTCGGCTCCAACTGCGCGCTGGACATCGACGCGACCACCTTTGCGGCGGCCCCGGTCACGATGATGTTGTTGCCTGCGTCGCCGATCTGGACTGTTCCGTCCGTCAGCGCTGCAGCCGGGCGAAGGGCCGCCATCGTTTGCTTGGTAAGCGTAACATTGTCTCTCGTGGCGCGGCTCACCATGCCCATGAACTCGGCGGGAGTGGTCGAGAAGTAGATCGCACCCTGGTTGATGATGGCGTTCGTGCTGTTGTTTATCGCGACCTGCTGCTGGTCGTCGAGGTAGCCCATCATGTTGAGGGCTCCGAGCGTAATTACTCCGCCGACGGCGGCCGTGAGGATCTTCTTGCCGGGATCGTTCATGCGCTTGATGTTGGTTAGAAGCGTTCGTACTGCGTCGTTCGCTAGACGATCGATGTCGCGCTCCATCTGTTCGGCAGCCTCATCAGACTTTGCAACCAGCCGAGCCCAGATCTTAGCGATAAGGCTGCCCTGATCGATGGCCTCCACGAACACTAGCATCTGATAGTCACGAAACCCATTGTATTTCTGGGCAAGCACGCTGGGGACCCGCCCGTAGATTCCGCTCCATCCGACGAGACTCTCGGCGAGTGCCTCCGCTCGCACTAATCCCTCCCCTGCGAATGATACGGTGAACTCGCTCTCACTGAGCAGCAAATCAGGCATGGTTACATCCGCCCCTTTCGTTCCTACGCCAGCTTCCTCGCGAGTTGCTCTTCCAGGATGTCCTTCACAGTCAAGGGGATGATGACGCGGCCGGTCGCGCGGAACTGGGCGTCGACCTCCTTCATGGCGTCGTCGGTGTAGTCGAAGGAGATAAAGAAGCCCTTGGGGCGCTTGTCGCGGGCGAGGACGCCGGCGAAGTCGCGGATGTCCGGAGATCCGGCCCGGTCCTTCTGCTTCACCTGGATCGGATACCAGTTCTCGACCAGGTCGAGCTCGCCGGCCCGCGGCGTGCCGTAGGGAACGCCGGGCTCCGCCACGTGCGACACCGGGTAGATCCGGCCGTCGATCCCCTTGTCCCCCACCTTCGTCTTGTTCGGGATCCCGCCCAGCGCGATCACCGCCCAGTTCTCGAACTCGAACGGTGGGATCGCCCGGAGCTTCTCCTCGCTCCACGGCAGGTCCCGGACCACGAAGCCGCGGCCGATCCGCCACAGCGCCTCGTCCTCCTGGATCCCGCACACGTCCCGCAGCCGCTTCGCCATCACCCTGCAGGCGGTCGGCGACACGTCGATCCCGATCCACTGCCGCTTCAACTTCTGCGCCGCCACCAGCGCTGTCCCGCACCCGCAGAAGGCGTCGAGAACGACGTCGCCCTCGTTGCTGCTCGCCTGGATGATCCGCTCCAACAGCGGGAGGGGCTTCTGTGTTGGATAGCCCAGCGATTCCCCGGCCTGGCTGTTGATCGGGGGGATGTCGTCCCAGATGTTATGCACCTTCGGCCCCGGCGACTCGTCGAGGTACATCTTCAGCCGAAGCTGGCCGCCGGGCTTCGGGAAATGGAGACGATCTTCCCGGTCATACTTCTCCATTCGCTCGCGGTCACAGGACCACCCGTTCGGGTGCGGCTGGTACGTGACACCGTTGCTCGCCGTGTACGGGTAGTGGAGGTTTGGCCGGACGCCGGGGTTGCGAAGGGTCACCGACTGCCACAGCCGCCCGTTGGGATCGGCGCCGGTGAAACGCTTCTCAACGTACTCCTGCGCAAACGCGCCGAACGGCTGGTTCCAAGTGTAGTCCCCACCCTGCGTGTAGAAGAAGATCGAGTCACTGACCACTCCGAAACGGCGTCCGGCGTTGCCGTGAGCGTGCGTCCGTTTCCAGACGATCTCATTCTGAAACTGCTCCTCCCCGAAGACCTGGTCGAGCATGACCTTGACGTAGTGGGAGGCGTGCCAGTCGCAGTGGTAGTAGAACGAGCCGGTCGGTTTCAGGACGCGGTGCAGCTCGACGCAGCGCGGGCGCATGTAATCCAGGTAGGCGGCGGTCGACGCGTGGCGGTCCTCGAAGGCGCGCTTCTCTTTCGTCTCGCCCCAGAAGACCTCGTAGTTCCGGTTCGAGTTGAACGGCGGGTCGATGTAGACGAGATCCACGCACGCGTCCGGCAGCCGGCGCAGTTGCTCCAGGCAATCCCCGCACCACACGACGCGGGTGTCGACCAGTGCCGATGACTTCGCGCGCCCCATCCGTTCCTCCGTTTCCCCATCCAACGCGCCGGCCAGTGTAGCGGCCGGCCGGGGGGCCGTCAGCAGGGAATCTTGACTTTCTTTACCCCCGCGAGCCCGCGGGGGGACGCGTCTGCAGACCGAGTGGAAACAGACTTCGGATGTCATGCTTGGAGTCGGATGCCACCAAGTCACAATAGGCCATTTCGAGGCCGGTCAGGTGGAGCAGCTTCATCTCGGTGATCGCGGCCCGCTCGTGGGCGCACCAGAACGGGGAGTCGTCCAAACTCACAAATCGTCGACAGAGGAATGGGCGCCAAGGATAGATGCTGCACGCATCCCCAACCAGAAATGGGCAGGGAGTGCCGTAAGGTCTGACCGCCGGAGGGAGCAGAGAGGGTTTGTTCATGCCGTATGCTTCCTCGATCAATCGCGCCTCCGTGTCGCTCACATCGACGTTGTAGTAGCAGCAGGCAGTGCAGCCTTGATGGCAGGGGACGTACTTCGCCACAAAGGCAAAGAGCAGATCCGCGACTTCGTACAGGCGTTTCATCTTCGCGGGGGCTGAGCAGAAGTTCGCAGCGATGTCCGCGCGAACGTGCTCTTCGAGCGCAATCAGCTCGGGTGGAAACTCGCGGGTCAACCGCTTGAGGTTTCGCTCAACGAATCGACGGCTTCTACGAAGGCTGATACTCATGCCGTCAGAACGGCGTCGGGGCGGGCGCGGCGGCCTTCTCGGAGGCCTCCGCAAACGCGGCGGTGGCGATGGCCATCATCCGCTGGGAGATCTCGGCAACGAGCTTGCCGTCGGCGCGGACCCGGCGGTCGCCGGTGTCCGGCCAGGTGGAGTCGCCCTTGTTGGCGTCGAGGAACGCGGCGATATCGGCGGCGAGCAGATCAGCCGGCCGGCCGGTCGCGGGGTCCTTCCGGATCGCATGCTCGCAGACGGACACGCCGCCAACGAACTGGATGCCGATCAGGAACCCGTTCTTCTCGTAGATCAGGGATTGCTCGGCCGGCCCGCGCTTCGGACCCTCGACCTGGCTGGCCCCGTACCTTGCCTCGATCTCTGCCTTCGTCTCCCCCACGCGGGCGGAGGCGGCGGCCGCGGCGGCGACCAGGATGGCGAGGGCCAGCTTCACGGCTTCTTCCGCCGGGATGTGCCTGCCCGTGTAGGCACCTTGGACGCGATTGTGCGGTCGGCCTCGGACCCGACGGACTGCGCCAGGATCGCGGGGCTGACGTCGACCACCTTGGGCTTCCGGCCGCGGTAGCGGTGCGTCCGGCCGTCGAGATTCTTCAGGATCGCCTCCCAGGGCACCGTGACATTCGTCCCCCCGGTGGCCTCGAAGTGGTCGAGGAACGTCGAGACGCACATCTTGATCACGTGGCTGCGGCTCGACAGCCCGGTCTGCTTGCATACGGCATCGATCCGCGCCAGAAGCTCAGGCGCGAGCCTTACGGGGATGGGTTTTCCTCCACTCATCGTCCCTATCGTATACGAATCCTAAAGAAAGTCCAATTTTCCGTGTTGACACCGTATACCACTGGTATACGATAGGGACCGTGAAGATGGATCGGACAAGGCCGGTTCCGGTGCGGCTGGACCGCGATACCCGGCTCAGACTGCAGCGTGCGGCGCGGCGCCTCGGCTCGAACGCCTCTTCGGTGATCCGCCTCGCGATCGTCAACCAGCTTCCCTCGATCGAGCGGGGTGTGATCCACCTCGCCGGTTGCGACCCCTCCGTGGCGGGGGGCCTCACAGGAGCTCAGGCATGAAGCCGTCCCCCTCCGTATCGCTGGCCCGGATCTCGTCGGAGGTCCGCACCGCTCTGGCGGCCGCGTCGGATGCGACACTTCGCGTGGCGGCGCTGGTTCTCCAGGCGAAGGAGGTTCACTTCGCGTCGTCGGCCCTGGCCTGGCTGGAATGGTGCCGGAAGGAGTTCCGCTTCAGCCGGCGCTACTGCTTCATGCTGGCCCGGGTCGCCGACTACATGCGGCGCTTGGACGACCTCCCGCGCCGGGCAGTGCAGCATGCTGCACTCCTGGAGGTGACCAAGGTAGAGATCCTGGCGGCGATCCCGCCGGACCGCCTGCCGGCCTTCTTGAAGGCGGTGGACGTCTCGGACCTGGAGCGGGACGAGCTGCGGGACGCCGTCCACAAGTTCCTGGGGACCGCGCGGCGCGCCACGCAGCAGCTCGACTTCTTCGCGGAGCTGCGGCTCCCGCCGCCGGAGGTCTTCAAGGCGCGCCTGGGGGAGGCGATCCGCGCGCGGAGCGTCCCGCCGCGGCAGGCGTTCGAGTACGGAACCCTGCTGATGGCCTCGGCGCTGGAGCAGTCGGATCTCCTCTCTCCCGCGGACCGGCGGGACCTGTTCGCCGTTCTGGATGCACTCCTGACGAGGGCAAGGGGCCATGCTGGCGACTGACCTTCTCACGTTCTCGGTTTGCGTTCCGGGCCGCGCCGGGGTCTCGGGTGATCCTCCAACCTCCAACAACCCTATCCCCACGACGACGCCCAACCCGGCCGGCCCGGACGCTTCCAACCCATGGACGGACCCGGATCTGGAGCTTCCTACGACTGGAAACCCGCCGGCCGTAGTGCAGCATGCTGCACTTGCGACCACGGCGGCGCCGTCGGATGTCGTGACGGGGCCGGCGCTGGAGGACATCACGCTGGCGCGGCAGAAGGCGCTGTTCGTGGAGCAGACGCACGCGCTGGCGGCGGGGCAGAAGCTCGCCCTGCAGGCGGCGTGCATGCTGGTCGCGGCGCGCGCGCAGGATGACTTCCCGGATCTCGTCCACTCGGGCCGGGGCGGCGCCTCGATGCTGGGCGCGAAGAACGCCTGGCCGAACTTCCGCCAGTGGGACCGCAAGCTGGGCCGCCTCGCCTCGGGCGCGCCGAACGTCGGGAACTGGCGCGCGCTGCTGCCGCAGTACCGGGGCTCGCGCCCGTACCAGCGCCCGGGGGCGGAGGACTTCTGGACCATCCTGGCGGGCCTGTTCGAGAACCCGAACCGCCTGCCGATGCGGAAGGCGTACCAGCTCGCGTCGATGGCCTGGTCGAAGGCGGGGGGGGCGGCGGAGGACGTCCCGACCTACGCCCAAGTGCACCACTTCTACGCGACGCGGGTGGACCAGAAGCGGGTGATCATCGCGCGGCACGGCGAGGAGTACTTCCGGAACAGCGTGGCGGGCTTCATCACGCGGAAGGCCCCGCGGCCGGGGGAGTGCTGGGTGGGGGACCACCACATCTTCGACGCGCCGGTCCGGGTCTTCGACGCCGCGGGGGGTAAGTGGGTCCCGGTGCGCCCGTGGCTGACGGCGTGGCTGGACTGGGGCTCGCTGGACTTCATCGGGATCCTGATCCGCACGATCGCGCCGAACCGTGACTCGATCGAGCGGTGCCTCCGCCAGGGGATCGTCCGCTGCGGTCTGGTGCCGCCGCTGCACCTCTACATCGACAACGGCAAGGACTACAAAGCCGCGCTGGGCCAGAAGCGGATGCTCTCGGCGGACGACGAGACACGCCTGCGCGGCATCGGCGACCTGATCGGCGCGCGGGTTCACTTCGCGATCCCGTTCAACGCGCGGGCGAAGATCATCGAGCGGATCTTCGGGTCCAGCTGCACGGCGTTCGCGCGGCTGTGGCCGGGCTACCTCGGCAACTGCCCGGAGAACCGGCCGGAGCAGGCGATGGAGATCTGGAAGCGGCGCGTGGAGGACCTCCCGACGCTGGACCAGTTCGCGGCGGGCTTCCAGCAGTATGTCGACCAGGTGTACCGGGTGACGCCGTCGGAGGGCCGCACGCTGGCGGGCCGGACGCCGGCGGAGGCGCGGGCCTCGGCGCCGGCGCTGCGGCAGCCGCTGGATCCGGACAGCCTCTACAAGGCGTTCCTGCGGGACGTCGGCCTCCGGAGGATCGAGCGGGGCGGCGCGGTGCGCGCCCTGAACCGCTACTACCGCGCGGACACGCTCTGGCGCCTCCTGGGAAACATGGAGCAGGTCCGCGTGCGCGTGGACCCGGACAACGTGGACCGGGTCTGGATCTACAGCGCCGACGGCCGGGAGATCGGCCCGGCGGACGCCGTCCCGGAGTTCATGGCGCTGACGGACGGCGACCCGAAGGCGATCGAGGACCTGCGGGCGGAGATGCAGCTCCAGCGCCGCCAGGTGAAGGAAGCCAAGCAGCTCTCCGCCGGCGCCCGGGACCTGCCGCGGTTCCTCCGCGGCGCCCCGCCGGCGGCCGCCCAGGTGTTCGACCTCCCGCGCGCCCGCATCGCCGCGCCGGCCGACAAGCCGGTGCGCGTGGCGGCCCCGAGCGCGCTGGACGGGATCGAGGTGGACGCCGCGCTGGTCGCGGATGTGGACGCGTTCATGCGGGAGGACGCCCAGGCGCGCCTCGCCGACGAGCGCGGGTGGTGATTTCGCCCCGCAGGTGCGGGGCATGAAAGGGGAAAGGATGAGCAGAACCAGAACAGCAGGGGAAGCCGAGGGCGACGACCGGCACGCCAGGCACGACGACGCGAACCCGGCGCCGGAGTCCATGATGTCGCGTGACACGATCAACATCCCGGACAACGTGCTGCACGCGGGCATCGCCGACTACAGCGAGGAGGAGCAGGACGACATCCAGTGGATGTTCACCTTCGCGCGGACGGAGCTGCACGGCTCGCGGGACCGCATGTGCGAAACCTTCGACCTGGACTGGACGACGATCGTCCGGGTCGCCCAGGGCAAGTACGGGGCGAAGCTGGACAACATCATCGACCGGATCCGGGATGTCCGGCGCCGGTTCCAGGAGAGCGGGGCGACGACGTTCGTGCAGACGGTCGTTACCCGGAAGGTGTTCGAGGTCCTGGACTACGCGCTGGCTGGCGACCTGGAGGGCGGCCGGATCGTCCTGATCTCGGGCGACTCGCGCCGCGGGAAGACGGCGGCGACGCGGGAATGGTGCCGCCAGAACAACCACGGCCGCTCGGTCTACGTGGATTGCCCGGTGAGCGGCGGCCTCCGCGCCCTGATGACGGAGATCGCCGACCGCGTGGGCGTGAACGCGGGCCGGAAGACGTGCGACATGCAGGACCGGATCCTGAAGTCGTTTCACCCGCGCCGGATCCTCCTGGTGGACGAGGTCCTCCGCCTCCTGCCGACGCGCCGGGGCGACCGGCGACCGACGGAGCTGGAGTTCATCCGCCGACTGCACGACGTCACGCGCTGCGCCGTGGCGCTGATCGCGACGCCGGTGTTCGAGCAGGAGATGCAGGCCGGCTGGCTGCGGAACTACATGGAGCAGCTCCTCGGCCGGATCGCGGACCCGATCTCGATCCCGCCGCGGGTGTTCCGCAGCGAGGCGCGGGAGATCTGCGCCTCGTTCACGCGGAACCCGAGCGACTCGATGGTGACGCTCGCGCACCGGATCGCGAACGAGCCAGGCAAGTTCGGCGTGCTGTTCGAGCTGCTCCGCCAGGCGGCGGGCGCGGCGAAGCGGCGCGGCGAGCCGCTGGGCGAGGCGCACCTGGGCGCGGCCTACAAGCGTCGGAAGGAACGGAACTCGTGGCCGGAAGAGAAATAGGAAAGGAAACCCCATGACGAAGGCAGAGCAGAAGAAGGCCGCGGCGCTGGGCCGCGAGGATATGGAAGGGATCGTCCGCGAGCTGTGCCTCGCGAGCGTCCGGATCGACGAAACGACCGCGCGCATGAACGAGGCGCTGGCGCGGGTGCGGCAGAAGTTCGAGGCGGAGCTGTCGGCCCTGCGGCAGACGTTCGACGAGCACTTCGACATCGCGCGGGCCTGGGCGGACGCGCACCCGGAGGAGTTTGCCTCGCGGAAGAGCGTCGTGTTCGTCCACGGGACGCTGCTGTATCGCACCGGCCAGCCGGCGCTGAAGACGGTCCGCGGCGTGACCTGGGAGAAGGTCCTCTCGACGCTAAAGCTCGTGAAGCCGGAGTACGTCCGGGTCCGGGAGGAGATCGACAAGGAGCTCCTGCTGGCGGATCGCGACGAGCTCGGCGCCGAGAACCTCGGCACGCTCGGCGTCCGCGTCGAGCAGGCCGAGCGGTTCAACGTCGAGCCGAACAAGGAAGCGGTCGACAAGGTGCGGGGTGCGGCATGAACGAGCTGGAACTGGAACGGGAACTGGACCGCTGGCGCATCCTCGGGACGTGCGCGATCGGCATCGCGCTGTTTCTCGGCGGGATCCTGGTCGGCCGCGCCGCGGCTCCGGCCGTCCCCCTGGACGAGCCGGACCGCAGCTTCACGCTGCGGATGGAGAGCCTGCGGACGGACACCCCGATGCCCGTCGACCCGGGAGAGTGAGGTGCTTCCATGAGGCGCCAGTTCCAGGATCGAGTGCCGCCGGCCGGGTTCATGCGGCGCGTTGCACACGGGAACATGGACGAGTTCCGCGTCCTGTCGTTGCAGCAGGTCGCGGACATCCTGAACTCGACCGGCCGCGGCGATCGTGTCCTCTCGGCCTCGGACGTCCTGCGGATCGAGCGATCCGCCTTGCGGAAGCTGCGCGCCAGGCTGGAGGTCGCCCTGTGATTACGCGCCGGGAGATCGCCGCGATCCACGTCTACGCCGGCCTCGCCGGCCTGGACGACGGGGACTACCGCGCGCTCCTGCACCACGCGGCCGGCGTCACCTCGTCCAAGGCCCTCGACCAGGATGGCTTCGAGCGCGTCATGGCCTCCCTGGAGGCGACGCTCTGGTGCCGGGTGGAGGAGGGCATGGTTCCGGACCCGCGGCAGAACCCGAAGCACGCCCACCTGCAGGTCGACCACTGGCGGCGCCGACGGCCGGAGAAGGGCGTCTGCAACAGCCGGCTGCGGTGGAAGCTCGAACGGATCTGGCGCGAGCTGTGCCCGTTGCTGGACCCGTGGGACCGCTCCGAAGGCTACCTCGCCGCCATCATCGCCCACGCCGGCGGGATCGAGCGCGACGGCTGGTACGTCGACGGGCTGATCCAGTGGGACCGCCTGCCGTACCGCGCCGCCTATCTCGCCGTGAACGCCCTCCGGGACCGCCTCGGCTATGCGTCCCGGAGCGTCGCCTGAACCCACCATGATCGACCGGGATCCAGCGCCCGACGACTTCCGGCGGATCCAGGAGATCCTACGCTCCCGGATCGGCCGCGGCGCCGCCATCACGATCGACGACATCGCCATCGAGCTCGGCTACGTGCGCGGGCGCACGCCGGCAGGCCGTCCGATCGCCAACCGCCGGCCGGTCGAGAAGGTCCTAGAGACGCGCTTGGGCGACTTCGAGTTCCTGGTCGTCAGCTCCAGCGCCGCCGGGATCTGGCGGCCGGCCACGCCCGACGAGTTGAACGACTGCCTGGGTGAGGTTCGTCGCCGGCATCGCTCCCTGGCGATCCGCGACGAGACCTGGGTCCGCCAGGGCCGCCGCCGCGGCTGGCACTACGACGGCGCCCGGTTCTCCGCTGCGCCGGTCCAGCCCGAGCTTGGGCTGAACTGAGAAACCCCCGAACGATTCCGCTTGCCGCTGGTAAAAAGGTGGGCAAGCCGGGAGTTTGCCGCTCCCGAACCGACTCCGCGGACGGAGCCACAGTAGAACTGCTGCCCACCCACCACAGGTCGGCCGCATCATACCGGAGCTACGTGACGTGAACAGTCGGCAATCGGCGGACGGCAACCCCGGCCAGGTCCTCGACCTCGGCCCCATTCGGAGCCCCATCGGATACTTCGGCGGGAAGTCCAGGCTCGCGCCCAGGATCGTCGCCAGGATCCCGGCCGACCACATCCTCTACTGCGAGCCGTTCTCCGGCGCCGCATCGGTCCTCTTCTCCAAGCCCCCGTCGAAGGCCGAGGTGATCAACGACCTCGACCAGGAGCTCGTGACCTTCTGGCGGGTGATCCAGCACCACCTCGCGCCTTTCATCGACTGCTTCCGGTGGGCAATCGTGTCCCGGACCATGTTCGAGTGGGAGAAGATGAAGCGGCCCGAGACCCTGACCGACATCCAGCGGGCGGCCAGGTACTACTACCTCCAGCGCCTCTCCTTCGCGGCCAAGCCCGGGCAGCGGATCTTCGGCACGTCCGCCACGTCGCCGCTCAACCTGAACCTGTCCGTGATCGAGGAGACGCTCCTGCGCGTCCACTGGCGCCTGACCCGGGTCACCGTCGAGCACCTGGACGCCTGCGAGTGTCTGGAGCGGTACGACCGGCCCACGTCCTTCTTCTACGTCGATCCGCCGTACTACCACGTCGCCCAGGACTACGCGCACAAGTTCTCCGACGCCGACTTCGAGCGCCTGGTTGGGGTGCTCCGTGCCCTGAAGGGCCGGTTCCTGCTCACCATCAACGACTGCCCCGACGTCAGGAAGATGTTCGCCGGATTCAAGCTGGAGGGGGTGTCTCTGGTCTATTCGGCCGGGAACCCCCGGACCAGCGCCAAGACCAGGGCGGTCGAGCGCCATGAGCTGTTTGTCACCAACCACTGACCCGGACAGTATCGCTCAGTATCGGGATAGTCTCCCCAGGGGAACCGCTGGGCGCACCATCTGCGCGCACTGTCCGGCCCCCTGCGCGCACTGCCGCTGTCGCCCGAACGTCGGCCTCGATGACAAAACCCGGGCTCAGGCCCGCATCCCGGCTGCATCGCCCCTGCAACCCCCCGGAAACCCCCGGGAAACCGCCATCTCCCCCCCCGTCAGTCGCACCTGATCGCCCCTGATCGCACCTGCTAAAACCTCCCCCTCCTCGACAACCACACTTTGTCTATGTGCTCCACAGCGCGTCGCGGGGTGTGTACTACAAGGGGAGCTGCGCGGACTTGGAGCGGCGGCTGACCGACCACAATGCCGGCCGGGTGCGCTCGACGAAGAGCGGACGTCCGTGGGTTCTTCGGCACTGCGAAGCCTTCGGATCCAAGACCGAGGCGCTGCGGCGCGAGCGCTTTCTCAAGACGCGCTCCGGGTACCGGTGGCTGAAGACACACGGTCTTGCATAAGCGCCGGTCTTGCCACGTCGGCCCGCCCGTGGCGGGCCAAGTGGCCACTCGGGCCGCCGGGCGGCCCGCGTGGAAAACCGGAGGCCCGCAAGGGCCCGTGGGTTCGAATCCCACCCTCTCCGCCAGTCCGCGAGCCCTGTGAAATCTGCGAATGTCCGATTGACCGGGAGTGTGCAGGGGGGTAGAAGGGTTCGGTTCTGGCTTGGTGCGCGTCTCGTCTGCCTTGGGGGGGTGCACGGGAGGGGCGCTGATCGAACATCATGAAATCCGCAAGCAAGTCTGCTTCGCATCGCCGTCCCGGCTCCACGCGCCCGGGCCTCTCGGAAAGCGAATGGCGGGTGCGGATGGCCTTGAATGCCGCCGGCATGGTGACGTGGGAATGGGATCTCCGCGCCGACGTCATCCGCTACTCCGACAACGTGGCCACCCTGGCGGCGGGGGAGACCATCGAGCCCTACGAGTCCGCCGCCGGCCTGTTGAAGACGGTCCACCCGGACGATCGCGACGCCCTGGCGGAGGCGATCACCCGGACCAGGAGCCAGAACGCCCCCTTCGAATGCGAGTACCGCGTCCTTATGCAGGACGGCCTCTACCACTGGATCCGCGGCCAGGGGAAGAAGGTCGTTCTGGAAGAGGGAAAGCCCGTTCGGATCTTCGGCGTCTCACAGGAAATCACGGCGCGCAAGCAGATGGAGGACGAGCTGCAGGCGCGGTCGCGCCAGCTCGCGGAACTGGCGGAACGCCTGACCATGGCCGAGCACCGCGAACGGCGGCACATCGCCAATCTTCTGCACGAGGAGCTCCAGCAAATCCTGATCGGCGCGCGCATGCAGCTGCAGACGATCTGCAGCGGGGAACGCGGGGCCCGGAAGAGGAGGATTCTGCGGGTGGACCAGGTGCTCGAGCAGGCGCAATCGGTCGCGCGATCGGTCACGCGGACCCTGGATCCACCCATGTCCCTCCGGAAGGAACTGCCCCTCGCGCTGCAATGGCTCGCCCACGACATGCGCGACCGCAACGGCCTGAGGGTCTCCGTCCGCGTACCGGAGTCCGTCGGGCTCCTGCCCGAATCGATCGCCGTCCTCGTCTTCACGAGCGCACGGGAAATGCTGTTGAATATCGTGAAGCACGCGGGCACCCGCCACGGTCACCTGCGGCTGCGACGGAAGGCATCGTCCGTTGAGCTCGAAATCCGGGACCGGGGGATCGGCGTCGACGCGCGGGTGCTCGAAACTCCCGGCCCCGACCGCGGGCTGGGCCTCTTCAGCGTCCTGGAGCGCGCCGAGCTTCTGGGCGGCAGCCTGACGGCGGACACCTCCCGGCGGCACGGCGCGCGCTTCATCCTGTCCCTGCCGGTCCCGGCTGCGAAGCCCGCCCCGCGAAGGTCACGACGCCTCGGAACGGGCGCGTCCCCAGGGTCCCGCGATCGCGGCGGTTGAATTTCACGTCCGCACCAAGCCGGCGGCCGCGGATTTGGGATTCCGCCGCCGGCCCGGTTCTGCTACGGTCCGGCGCATCGGGCCGGCGGTCCCACGGGCGGGTTTTCCAATCCTTGGAAGTGTCCGTGCCGGGGGCTTCCAAGGGTTGGAAGCCGCGGGGGACTGTGCGGGCCCGGTCGGGAGAACGGACATGGCGGGCAAGAACTCGGCATACGCGGCGGCAGGGGTCGACATCGACCGCAAGATGGGGGCGCTCCGGCGCGCCAAGCGGGAGATCGAGCGCACGTTCACGAAGGGCGTGGTCGGCGAGATCGGCTCGTTCGGCGGTCTCTTCCGCTCGCCCGGCAGGGACACGCTCCTCGTCTCGAGCGCCGACGGCGTCGGCACGAAACTCAAGGTCGCGGCGCTCGCGGGGCGGCACGACACGGTCGGGCAGGACATCGTCAACCACTGCGTCAACGACATCCTCGTCCAGGGCGCCGAGCCGCTCTTCTTCCTCGACTACATCGGCGCCTCGCGTCTGGAGCCGGAGATCCTCGCGGCGGTGATCCGCGGCCTGTGCATCGCGTGCCGCGAGAACGGCTGCGCGCTGATCGGCGGCGAGACGGCCGAGATGCCCGGCCTCTACCCGCCGGGCGAGTACGACCTCGTCGGCACGATCGTCGGCGCCGTGAAGGCGAAGGAGGTCATCACCGGCGCCGGGATCCGCGCGGGCGACGTGCTGATCGGCCTGCCGTCGAGCGGCCTCCACACCAACGGCTACACGCTCGCGCGCCGCGTCATCCTCGAGCAGGCCGGCCTCGGCGTGAACGACATCCTGCCGAACGACGGCCGCACGGTCGCCGACGCGCTGCTCGCGGTGCATCGCAGCTACCTGAAGCCCGTCCGCGCGCTGCGGAAGGCCGTGGACGTCCAGGGCCTCGCGCACATCACCGGCGGCGGTTTCCCGGACAACGTGCCGCGGATCCTGCCCGAGGGCGTCTGCGCGGTGTTCGACCGGCGCTCGTGGACGCCCCCGCCGCTGTTCGGGTTCATCGAGACGCAGGGCGGCGTGGACCGCGAGGAGATGTACCGCGTCTTCAACATGGGCATCGGCATGGTGATCGTCGTGCGCGCCGCCGATCTCGACGCGGCCATGCGCGCCCTGCGCCGCGCCGGCGAGGCCCCGGTGCCCGTCGGCAACATCCAGAAGGCGAAGCGCGCGCGCGTGAAGTTGATGAACTGAGGCAGGTTGCCAGCCGGTACACAAGTGACTACATTGAAGCCATGAGCGGATTGACCCATCAGGTGAGCGTCCGGGCCGCCCGGGCGAACTTCTCGCGTCTTCTGGATGCGGTGGAGGGCGGGGCGGACGTGCTGGTCCTTGACCGGGGCCGTCCACGGGCGAGGATCGCCGGGCTTCAGGCGCCCCGCCGGGCGCTGGCGGTCGACCGGGCTTGGCTCGGACGCATGAAAGTGTCCGGCGGTGTGCGCGCCGAGGATCTGGTCCGTGCGGATCGGGATGGGCGGGGGTGAGGCGTGTACCTCGACACCGCCATCCTGCTCAAGCTGGTGGTCCGGGAGCCGGACAGCGGGTTCTACGTGGAGCGACTGGACGGTCGCACCGATCTCTGGGCGTCGGAGCTGTGCCGGACCGAGTGCCTGTCCGCGCTGTGCCGCAAAGAGCGCGAAGGTCACCTCTCCGCCGCCGTGAGGCGGGAGGCATGGAAGCGGATCGAGGCCTTCTTCGATGAGGGCATGGTGGCCCTTGTCCCGCTGAATTCCCTGGTTCTTCGCGGGGCGAACCGGGCGATCGAGGCCTGCGCGCCGGGGATTCCGTTGCGCACCCTTGACGCGCTGCACCTGGCGTCTTGCGAGCACGCCGCGGCCTGGCCGCTCTGGACCAACGACCGGGTCCTGCGCGCGGCGGCGGAGCGGCTGGCGTTTCCCCTCGGCCCCGTTCCGGCCGGGGCGGGGGCGAAGCGGGCGACATCGTGAAGCGGCTGACGGACAGGCAGGTGGAGATCTTCCGGCGGATGACGCCGCAGGAGAAGATCGACGTCGCGACGGGCCTGCGCCGTTCGGCCGAGCGGCTGGCGGAGGCGGGCGTGCGCATGCGCCATCCGACCTGGCCGGCGCAGCGCGTGGAGTCGGAAGTTCGCAGGATGTTCCTCCATGGACACGGTTGATCCCCATCTCGTCTTCCTGCGCCCCCTGGCCGCCTCGGGGATTCCCTACATGGTAACGGGAAGCGTCGCCTGCACGGTCTACGGCGAGCCGCGGATGACGCTGGATGTCGATCTCGTGGCGGTCCTGGACGTCTCGACCATCGATGCCTTCCGCAGCCTGTTTCCGGGGGCGGAATTCTACGTGCCTCCCGCCGACGTGCTGGCCGT
Source organism: uncultured Verrucomicrobiota bacterium (assembly GCA_964402695.1). Classification (GTDB taxonomy): domain Bacteria; phylum Verrucomicrobiota; class Kiritimatiellia; order PWTM01; family PWTM01; genus VGWF01. The sequence goes on along the minus strand of CAYODK010000008.1, from coordinate 22,758 downwards.
TGAGGCCCGTCGCGAGCGCCGCGGTCACTTCAACGTGATCCACGGGGCCAGCGGAGCGAAGGCGGATGTCTACATCGCCGGAGCGGATCCGCTGCACCGGTGGGCGATGGAGCGGCGGCGCGCGGCGGCGATCGGCGGGATCGATGTGTGGCTCGCGCCGCCGGAGTATGTCATTCTCCGCAAGCTTGAGTACTACCGCGAGGGCGGGTCGGAGAAGCACCTGAGGGACATCGCCGGGGTGCTGCGCGTGTCGGGCGATATGGTCGACCGGGCGGTGTTGTCGGACTGGATCCGGCGTATGGGCTTGGACGGAACGTGGAAGAGCGTGGAGGACAACCGATGAAGATCACCCGGGCGTTGATCAGCGTGTGGGACAAGACGGGCGTGCTCGACTTCGCGAAGGCGCTGCACGGGATGGGGGTCGAAATCCTCTCCACCGGCGGCACCGCGAAGGCGATGCGCGAGGCCGGGCTTCCCGTGAAGGACGTCTCCGAGTTCACGGGCTTCCCCGAGATGCTCGACGGGCGCGTGAAAACTCTGCACCCGAAGGTCCACGCCGGCATCCTCCACATCCGCGGCAACGCGGAGCACGAGGCGACGATGGCGAAGCACGGGCTCCAGGCGATCGACCTGGTCTGCGTGAACCTCTACCCGTTCGAGGCGACGGTCGCGAAGCCCGGCGTCACCCGCGAGGTCGCGATCGAGAACATCGACATCGGCGGGCCGACGATGCTGCGGTCGTCCGCGAAGAACATGGACCACGTCACGGTCGTCACCGACCCCGCCGACTACGCCCGCGTCCTCGAGTGCATGCGCGCCCACGGCGGCGGCACGACGCTCGAGCTGCGGCGCGAGCTGGGCTTCAAGGTCTTCGCGCGCACGGCCGAGTACGACGCCGCGATCTCCGCGTGGCTCGCCGCGCAGGGCGGCGTCGGCGACGGCGCGGCGCCGTTCGTGAAAGTGGCGACCGGCGGCGTGAAGCTGCGCTACGGCGAGAACCCGCACCAGGCCGCCGCCTTCTACCGCGACCCGGCCTGCGCCGAGGCGTCGATCGCCCACACGCGCGTGCTGCACGGCAAGGAGATGTCGTTCAACAACTACCTCGACGGCGAATCGGCGCTGGAGACCGCGAAGGAATTCGCCGGCGCGCCCGCGGTGGTCATCATCAAGCACAACAACCCCTGCGGCTGCGCGACGGCGCCGACGCTGGAGGCCGCCTTCGAGGCCGCGTGGGCGGGCGACCCCGTCTCCGCGTTCGGCAGCGTGATCGCGGTGACGCAGCCGGTGGACCTCGCGACGGCCGAGCGCCTGAAGGGCCGCTTCGTCGAGGCCCTGATCGCCCCGGGCTTCGCGCCGGACGCGCTGGAGTTCCTGAAGAAGAAGAGCAAGGACCTGCGCATCCTCGAGCTGGAGAAGCCCGTGACGCAGCCGGGCGCCGGGCGGCAGTTCCGGCAGATCGGCGGCGGGCTGCTCGTCCAGGACCGCGACGCGGGCGCGATCCAGCACTGGGTCGTCCCGACCGAGGCCCCGTTCCCGGAGGAGAAGCGGAAACTCGCCGAGTTCGGCGTGCGCGTGTGCAAGCACGTCAAGTCGAACGCCATCGTCCTCGTCCGCGAACACTCGGAAGGCTGCTACGCCGTGCTCGGCATGGGCGCGGGCCAGCCGAACCGCGTCGATTCGGTCGGCAAACTGGCCGTCCCCCGGGCGCGCGAGAACATCAAGCTGCTCTACGAGACCACCGGCGGCTACGGCAAGACCCCCGGCGATTTCGCCTCCGAGGTGATGGCGGCCTCCGTGCTGATCTCGGACGCCTTCTTCCCGTTCCCGGACAACATCGAGCAGGCCGCGCAGGCGGGCGTGAAGTACATCGTGCAGCCCGGCGGCTCCGTCCGCGACGAGGCCGTGATCGCCGCCTGCGACCGCTTCGGCATCGCGATGGCTTTCACCGGCATGAGGCACTTCCTGCACTAGTCAACGATCGCTCAGAACCGGACCGGAACCACGGATTCCACGGTTCGCACGGATGTCCCGACCGTCGTGGACGCGGCGCCCCCGCCGCGTTCGGACGGACATCGGCAACCCAGCGACGCGAGGTGCGCAACGCCCCCCGGAGGCTTCCAAGACCCGGAAGCCGACCCGCCTCCTTCTCATTCAGGTTTCAGGTTTCATCCCTCATCCATCTTCGGACGATGACAACCGAATGGGGGCAAGCGAATGAAAACTGGTTTGGTGGCGTCCTCTTTCAGGTTTCATCCCTCAGCGCCCGGTCCGGCACCGGGACGAAGCGGTCCTTGCGGCCCTTCGGATGGCGGATGTGGAGCAGCTTGCGCTCGCGGTCGATGTCGCGCACCTCCAGCCGAACCGCCTCGCCCATCGGACACCTCTCGGGTTGACGGATGCGCGCTTGATCGCCCGAATCCCGGAGGCGTACCATCCCGACCCAGCGGGGCGGTCACAACGTCAACCTCCACCCCGCCGGAGGATCGCGCAGGAAAGATCAGCCGCCGCCGCGCCGCCCTGCCACGCAGCGGCTTAGTTCAACAGGGCGTTGCCGGGTACTCGCCACAAGTGGCGAGTCCCCAGAAGGCTGACGTTGAACCGAGCCTGCGGCGCGCCCGCCGGGATGGCGGGCGCTATCGTTAGGGGATGGCACGCGGCGCCGGGTATCAAGCGGCCGCGCGCGCGGCGCTACGGAAGGACAAGCGCGTGAATATCCGCATGGCGGAGCGCGATCTTGTCCGCTTCCGGAAGACGGCCGTCCACGAAGGGTTGCCGTACCAGACGCTCATTTCCAGCGTGCTGCACAAGTACATCAACGGGCGGTTGGTCGAGAAGGCAGGATGATCGGAAGAACCAAGGAGTGCATGCGACGTGGTGACCGCCACGTGCATGGACTCCGCGGGCGTGGTAGCTTGTCCCCATGAAGCCTTGGGTTGCGATCCTGTTCGCCGCGGCGCTGGCCTCCTCCTGCGGCCGGCGCGACGCGGCGCCCCGCGTCTACACCGAATCCGCCCCCGGCGCCCCGGCGCCGGCCGCGATGCCCCCGGCCGCCGCGATGCCGGCCGGGAACGTCCCGATGCCGCCTCCGGCGGAGGTCGAGTGGACCGTGCCGGAGGGCTGGACCGTCCGCCCCGCCGAGGGCATGCGCCTCGCGACGTTCGTCGTCGAGGAGGGCGGCCAGCCGTTCGAATGTGCGCTGACTTCGCTCGCGGGCGCCGCGGGCGGCGTGCCGGCCAACGTGATCCGGTGGGCCGGACAGATCGGCCTCGCCGTGCCGCAGGAGAAGCTGCGCGCCTTCGTCGACGCGCTCCCGGAGCGGAAGACCGCCGCGGGGGCACCGCTGTGGATCGCCGATTTCACCGCCCTCGACGACGGACGTGCCGCGGATGCCCCGACCATGATCGCCGCGATCGTCCGGCGCGACGGCGACACCCTTTTTCTCAAGCTGACCGCCCCCCGCCCGGTCATCGAGTCCCGCCGCGCCGCCTTCGAGTCCCTCGCCGCCTCGCTCCGGTAGGCCACCGGATGAACACGAAGACGCAAAGGCCGGAAGGGCGGGAGGCCGCATGAGAACCCCCGGGAGCGGCGGTCTGTGCCCGGGGGCGTCCGTGTCCGCCCGTGCCCGTTCGCGCCCGTCCGTGTCATTCCGCGCCCCCTCCGCCTTCTCCGCTCTCCTCCTCTGCGCTCTTCGCGTCTTCGTGTTGTCCTCCTCCGGCGCCGGGGCGGCGGAGGTGCAGCTGCGCGGCGACCGCGCGGTGATCCGGGCCCACGACGAGCCGCTGGCGGCCGTGCTGGCCGAGTTCCAGCGCCTGGGCGTGCGCGTGCGCATGGACCCCGACATCGCGCTCCGGATCGTCGAAAGCGGCATCGACATCGTGGCCTTCTCCCTGGTCGGAACCGACGCGGCCTCCAACGCCTCGCGATGCGGGGTGGGCTTCAACCGGGT